>JBJTHB010000140.1:0-11576 GCA_046094245.1 Actinomycetota bacterium | reverse complement strand
CCTAGGCGATACAGTGCAAGTGATCCCTCATATCACCAATGAAATTAAAGATCGCATGAAGGCGATGGCTGCTCCCGATATTGATCTTGTCATCACCGAGATTGGCGGAACGGTGGGAGATATCGAATCGCTCCCATTTTTGGAAGCTGCGCGCCAAATCAGGCAGGAAGTTGGCCGTGAGAACGTCTTCTATCTCCACGTTTCGCTTGTGCCATACATAGGTCCATCTGGGGAATTGAAGACAAAGCCCACCCAACATTCGGTTCAAGCACTCCGTTCTATTGGTATATCGCCCGATGCGATTGTTCTTCGCTCTGATAGAAATATTCCCGTATCGGTGAAAAAGAAGATTTCTCTGATGTGCGACGTAGATCAAGAAGCGGTTGTGGCTGCCGTTGATGCACCGTCCATTTACGACATTCCGAAAGTCTTACATAGCGAAGGTTTAGATTCGTATCTCGTACGTAGACTTGGAATGAAAGCGAATGAGGTCGCGTGGCAAGAATGGGATGCGCTCCTCGAGCGAGTCCATAATCCTGCGCATACAGTACGGGTCGGTTTAGTGGGCAAATATGTGGATCTGCCGGATGCGTATCTCTCAGTGACAGAAGCGTTACGTGCAGGTGGGTTTGCCAATAATGCAAAAGTCGAAATCAAGTGGATTGTTAGTGATGACTGCGAAAATGAAGCGGGCGCCGTGAAGAATCTTTCCGATGTCGATGCAATATGCGTTCCGGGTGGTTTCGGTGTTCGCGGAATCGAAGGAAAACTCGGTGCACTGAAATACGCACGAGAGAAGAAGATTCCAACGTTAGGTTTATGTCTAGGTCTGCAGTGCATGGTTATTGAGTTTGCTCGGAACAAAGCGGGGCTGGTGGGAGCCAATTCAGCTGAATTTGACCCGACCACTAACGCGCCCGTCATTGCAACTATGGCAGGTCAGGAAAAAATTGTGGCGGGGGAGGCAGATATGGGCGGCAGCATGCGTCTTGGTCTCTACACGGCAGTCCTCAAGAAAGGTTCAATAGTTGCTACGACCTACCAAAGCGATGAGATTTCAGAGCGCCATCGCCATCGCTATGAAGTGAATAATCAGTATCGTGATCAGATTGCAGCAGCAGGAATGGTGTTCAGCGGCCTTTCACCTGACCAGCATCTCGTTGAATTCGTGGAACTTCCTGAAGATGTTCATCCATATTATGTTGGAACCCAAGCTCATCCTGAGTTTCGCTCTCGTCCAACGAGGCCACATCCATTGTTTAGCGGCTTGATCAAAGCCGCGCTCAATCGTGACTAATCAAGCTCTGGTTGAGATATTCCTCAATCATTGCGCAGTCGAACGCGGATTAAGCAAAAATACTATTGCGGCGTATCGTCGCGATTTAGATAAATTCATACTGTTTCTTGAGGGGCAGGATCTGACTGTCGCTCAAGCGACAACAATGCAGATTTCAGAGTTCAATGGGTTCCTCCGCCAATCTCAACTCAGTGAATCGAGCATTGCCCGTCACATTGTGGCAGTCAGATCGCTGTACGCATTTCTCAGCAAAGATCAAGGTTTTGAGAATGTGGCTAAAGATGTAAATCCGCCAAAGATCCCGAAACGGCTACCAAAAGCATTATCTATTGGTGATATTGAATTGATGATTGCTGCGTATGGTGAAGATCTTGCGGGAATTCGCAACAGGGCACTGATCGAAACGTTGTACGCGACCGGGGCTCGAGTAACGGAGATCATTCAACTGAATGTCGGAGACATATCTCGAACCGAGGGGAATACGGTCACCGTAAGGGTCAGGGGAAAAGGCGGCAAGGAACGTTTAGTGCCCATGGGGAAATTCGCTCAACATGCGCTAGATCAATACCTCACACGCGCTCGACCTTCCATGGCACATGGTTCTCAATCAGATGCTCTCTTCGTAAATGAGAAACAAGGCTCACGCCTTACGCGCCAGAGCGCTTGGCAGATAGTTATGAAGGCGGCGGAGAAAGCGGGAATTGAACGAGATATCTCGCCACACGCTTTACGTCACTCTTTTGCGACACATCTTCTCGACGGTGGCGCGGATATCCGTGTGGTTCAAGAACTCTTAGGACACTCATCGGTCACGACGACCCAGATCTACACCCTCGTGACTATCGACAAATTACGTGAGAGCTACGCGAGCGCGCACCCAAGGTCGAGATAACAACGAGAAACTTTAGCGACCGCGAAGTCGTCGAGCGATAATCGATTGATCACCCTTTGATTCGAGATCCGCAATCACAATAGCCAGCGCTTCGCGAACGATGCGACCTCGATCTACAGCTAAGCCAAGGTCACCTCGCAAATGAAGACGCGCCTGTTCTAGATCAAATAATTCCTCCGGCGATAGATACACCGTAATTTTCTCGTCATGCTTTTCGCGACCAGATGGACCCTTATCCAATCCAGTTGGCCGACGACGAGAGGTTTGGCGAACGCCATTGCCCTTCGGTGCAGCCTTCGCAACAGATGTAGTTGTGGGGCGATTGGTGTGCGCGACCTCCACCTCTTCTACAACTTGATCAGGGACAGCGCTTAAGGTTGTTTTGCGAAAAAGTTCATCTGCTCCAGGCAAACTAATGCGACGTGTCATCGGACTCCTCCTAAAGAAATAATTTCGCGAGCGAGTCGTCGATACGACGCTGCTCCAACGGATGAACTTGCGTAAGAAGTGATGGGTTCACCAGCGACAGTTGTCTCAGGGAAGCGGACAGTGCGTGCAATAGTCGTATCAAAGACTTTCTCTGGGAAAGCCTCGTTGATGCGTTCGAGGACTTCACGACTATGAACTGTTTTGCGATCGAACATAGTGGGCAGAATCCCCAGGAGTTGCAGCTCAGAGTTGGTGTTAATTTGGACCTTCTTGATGATGTCATCGAGAAGAGCGACGCCGCGGAGCGCAAAATACTCACATTCCAAAGGCACGAGCACCCAGTGGGAAGCTGTTAACGCGTTTACGGTGAGAAGACCAAGTGATGGCTGGCAATCAATCAAGATGACATCATAAAAATCAGTGACCGTAGAGAGCACTCGTTTCAAAATTTTCTCGCGTGCAATAACGTTAACGAGGCCACCTTCAGCGCCAGAGAGATCTTCATGGGCAGGGATCATGTCCATGCCAGGAACGCTGGTTTTCAATAAGAATTCATCAATTCGAGTTGATTCATCCATCAGTAAGTTATAGACGGAGCCTTCGATATCTCGAGTTGAAACATTGAGTCCCACAGATAGGGAATGTTGTGGATCGAAATCAACCAGCAGAACTCGTCGTCCTAGCTCTGCGAAAGCGGCGCCTAAATTAATTGTGGTTGTGGTTTTTCCAACGCCGCCTTTTTGATTCACGACGGAAATAATTCGGGCATTTCCATGCTCGACAAGTGGAGCGGGATATGGAAAATCCTTTGCAGATTTACCCAATACTGACGACGATGTTGTGATCTCTGAATCGGCTTTTGAAAATGTCGATTTAGCGTTCAAACGAGAAATCTCTGAAGCACTTTTTGCCATGCCGAGACTCTAGTGATGGCCTGTACGCATATATGGAGCGACACGCGTACAGTATGCGCATCATGGAGAACGAGAACGTTGAACCCTCAAGTAATACTTTAGGGCAACTTCCGCCTATTTCCGGCGCCACAACAGTGTCCGGTGAAGGTCGAGTCGCGGGTTTCTCTGTGCACCTTGAGAATTTTGATGGCCCTTTTGATTTACTTCTTCAACTTATCTCTCGCCATCGCATGGATATCACCGATGTTGCGATTGCAACTGTTACCGATGAATTCATTTCATACATCCGCGAATTAGAGAAGTCGGGGGAAGGTTGGAAGCTCGACCATGCAACAGAATTCCTTGTTGTAGCTGCAACGTTGCTTGATCTCAAAGCTGCGCGGCTTCTGCCCTCCGGGGAGATCGATGATGAAGAAGACTTGGCGCTTCTCGAGGCGCGAGATTTGCTCTTTGCTCGCCTCCTTCAGTATCGGGCATTCAAGGAGATTGCCACCATCCTCTCTGAACGTATTGCCGCTCAGGAGAAGACCTTTGCTCGCTCCGTATCTCTTGACCCCACCTTTGCCGCCCTCCTTCCTGAGGTGCTCATCGGCGTCACCCCGGAGCGCTTTGCCGCAATTGCTAACAGGGTATTGACGCCCAAAACCGCCCCAACGTTGACTACTGACCACCTCCATTTGCCGCTAGTCAGCGTGGCGGCCGAAGCGTTATTGGTTGTTTCAGCGCTTCGAAAGAGCAGAACAATGACTTTCCGCGGTCTGGTGGCTGATGCCGCAAATACGCTGGTCGTGGTGGCTCGTTTTCTTGCCTTGCTGGAGCTTTACCGCGAGGGTTCGGTGCGATTCGAACAGATAATGGCTCTGGGAGAGCTTCAGATTACGTGGACAGGCGCTGCCGAGGGAGATGTGACCGTGAGCGATGAGTTTGATCGCTCCCCAATCCAAGAGAAAGACGAAGGCCCCATAGATGTCTAACCACGAACTCAACCGTTCCATTGAAGCAATCCTTATGGTGGTCGAGGAGCCAGTTTCTGAGGTAGTTCTCGCTCAGATCATTGAAGCGCCCACCGAACAGGTTCTTGAAGCGTTAAACACCCTCGCCGCTGAATATGAATCTCAAGGTCGGGGTTTTGCTCTGAAACAGATCGCAGGCGGATGGCGCTTTTACAGCCATCCAGATCTTGCACCGCTGGTGGAGAAATTCGTTTTGGATGGACAGCAAGCGAAGCTAACCCAAGCTGCTCTGGAAACGCTTGCTGTCATTGCTTATCGACAACCGATATCTCGTGCTCGAGTTTCAGCGATACGTGGCGTCAACGTTGAGGCGGTTATGAAAACCCTTGTGACACGAGGACTAGTGGAAGAGTGCGGGATTGAACACGAAACTGGCGCGATTCTCTATCGCACAACCCATTACTTCCTCGAGCGCATCGGCGTCAATCGCGTTGAAGATTTGCCTGCATTAGCGCCATTTCTGCCTAACATCGACGGACTTGACGAGGTCATCGCTTCTTTGACGGAGTAGTTGCACTGGAAAACTGGCTTGATTGGATGGCCTAGACTCCGTAGGTGGCTGACGAGGTACGACTGCAGAAATTCATGGCCGATTGTGGCGTTGCTAGTCGTCGCGCCTGCGAAGAGCTCATCGCCGCGGGGCGCGGTAAGGTGAATGGACGGAAAATAACCACTCAGGGCTTCAAAATAAACCCGATAAACACTCAAGTTGAAGTAGATGGTCAGTTAATTAGCTTGCAAAAAATCAAAACTTATATCGCATTTCATAAACCGCGGGGGGTTTTGTCAACGATGTTTGACCCTGAGGGCCGTCCGAGCCTTGGCGACTATTTCGGCGGCTTCTCAGAGCGCCTCTTTCACGCTGGGCGACTCGACAAGGAGAGTGAGGGACTGATCATCCTTACAAATGATGGGGCGTGGAGCCATGAAGCCACCCATCCGTCTTTTGGAGTTGAAAAAACCTACCTGGTGGAAACAGAAGAGATGCTCCCCAAACTGGCGTTCCAGAAACTCCTCAATGGTGTCGAGCTCGACGATGGGTTGGCTAAGCCGATATCAGCCAGGCAAGTTGCTGGAAGAGTCGAGCTGGTGATTCATGAAGGCAGAAATCAAATCGTTCGAAGGATCTTCGAAGCGCTCGGTTACCCCGTGGAGCGTTTGATGCGTACCGCTATTGGCTCAATCAAACTTGGGGAGTTGCCTGCTGGTAAGTGGCGAAATCTCAATGAGGTCGAAACGAGAAGTTTGTAAATAGTTTTATATGTAAGTCAATAAAACGTTCTATTAACTTTTGCAGAATATCTATTTATTAATAAACCGCTTTTACGGATGGGGCACAAAGATCTATAAGTCGACAAAATTGAGGCTAATTTGATCCGTAAATATCAATAAATCGGCTTTCGTCACCGTCTCCCATCGGCTCAGAAAATGTCGACTTTCTTGGACTCCCGGCCCTAAGTAGCCATCTAGATTTATAGATAAAACGGCGTATCGCTACCGCATGAGTAGAGGTGCACTGGGTAAAATTCGCAAGTGAAGGTTCGAGCAATCCGTGGCGCCATTCAGATTGATTCTGACGACGCTCATCTCATGCGCGAAGCGGTCGTTGAGTTGATGTCGACCATACTGACTTCGAACGAATTAACGAACGAGGATTTGATCTCAGTCCTCTTCACCTGCACCCCTGACTTGGTCTCAGATTTCCCTGCAGCCTCGGCTCGCGCCATGGGTCTGGGTCAGGTGCCATTGATCTGTGCGGTAGAGATGGCTGTTCCAGGAAGCTTGCCGCGGACAATCCGAGTGATGATTCACTGCATGACCACTCGAACGCAGGAAGAGATCACGCATGTGTATCTCCGCGGTGCGACAGTTTTGCGCAAAGACATAGCTCAGTAACGATGGAAAATTTACATATAAGGATTGTTGGTTCAGGTTTGATCGGAACCTCCATTGCATTGGGTGCAGCCACCCAAGGGCACACTTTGGAGTTGGATGATCGCGAACTTGGCACACGTCAATTAGCAGAAGATTTGCTCCGCCCTCAACTTTCAGAAGGCGAACCTGATTTGATTGTGATTGCAACGCCGCCATCACATGCTTTCGAAGCCTTGAAACGCGAATTTCGTATCTACCCTCAAGCAACATTTATAGATGTTACGAGTGTTAAGAATAATCTTTTACATGAAGTCGAGAGTTTTTCGGGTTTAGCAGAGCGCTTTTTAGGCACCCACCCGATGGCCGGAAGGGAAGTGGCTGGTCCTTCCTCAGCCCAGGGTGACCTCTTTCAAGGACGCGCATGGATTGTCTCGCCCACGAGCAAAACCAGGAGCGAATGTCGAGATCTGGTTCTCTCCTTCATAGAAAGTTTGGGTGCGACCCCGTATGTCATGGGTGCGGCAGAGCACGACCGATTGCTCGCTCGCATTTCTCATCTTCCACAGGTGGTGAGTACATCTTTAGCGGCGTCAATATCCGGCAACGATTCGGGATTGGAGCTATCAGGTCAAGGCCTTCGCGATATGACTCGAATTGCAAACAGTGATGCACCATTATGGAGCGAAATTCTGCTTTCAAATCAAGAAGAGGTTTTGAAAGCAATATCGGAATTTTCATTGCAATTAGATGAGTTGAAAACAGCGATAGTACAAAAAAATTCGGGAGCCATCGAAAAGATTTTTGAACGAGGAAAGTTGGGTCGAGGAAAAGTTTCTGGAAAACATGGAGCTCAGCCTCGCAACTATGTCTATCTCCTTGTCGTCATCAAGGATGAACCTGGGGCTTTGCGTCAGCTCTTTGATGAGTGCGCTAAGGTTCATGCAAATATCGAAGATCTCTCGATTGAACATTCCCCGCAGCAAGAAACAGGTTTAATCACATTAGCCTTCTCGCCCGACGATGCGAAGAAGGTAGAAAAGCATCTTAATGAGCAACAATGGAAGGTACATGTGCGATGACCGTCATTGTGGCAATGGATGGACCGAGCGGATCCGGAAAGTCCTCGACATCAAAAGCAATCGCAAAACGTGCAGGATGGTTGTATCTTGACACTGGCGCTCTTTATCGCGCAGCCACCTGGCTTGCAATGCGCGAAACAATTGATGATGCTGAGACTCTTATTGTTGCATTGGAAAAGTACCCCATCGTCTTCAAAACCGATCCAGATAATCCCGTTACCTTCTGTGGCGGGATAGATATCTCTCAGGAAATTCGGACGCCAGAAGTGACATCTGCTGTTAGTCGGATTAGTGCTTGGCCAGAATTGCGTTCCTCACTTCTTGGCTTACAGCGAAAGATTATTGAAAGTGCAAAAAATGGAATCGTGGTCGAAGGTCGTGATATCGGAACTGTGGTTGCGCCTCACGCCCAGCTAAAAATATGGCTAGAGGCCGACATAAATGCCCGTGCAATTCGGAGAGATTCCGAACAACGCCAGATGGATTTTGATAGCGGGGGAGTAGCAAAAGTTGCTGATTTGCTCAAGGATCGCGATGTATTGGATAGCACGCGGACCACTTCTCCGCTCAAGAAGGCCGATGATGCCCTCATAGTTGATTCCACCAATCTGACGTTATCGGAGACCATTGATTACATCTGGAATATTCTCAAGCAACGATCATTGATCGGTTTACCGCGTGTTGTGATTGTTGGACGACCAAATGTAGGAAAGTCCACTTTGGTCAACCGAATCATCGGTTCTCGCGAAGCAATCATCGAAGACACTCCTGGTGTCACTCGCGACCGCGTCTCTTATGAAGCTGAGTGGAATGGAAAAAACTTCGTCGTGGTCGACACTGGCGGTTGGGAACCTACTGCTGAGGGAATAGCTTTGAAAATTTCCGACGCCGCCGAGTCCGCCATTGTTGATGCAGATTTAGTTCTCTTTGTCGTAGATGCCCAAGTTGGTCAACAATCGGATGACGACGCTTTGATATCAGTTCTTCGTAAGAGCAAAAAACCAATTATGTTGATTGCAAATAAAGTCGATAGCGACAAGGACGAGCTTGAAGCACATTCGCTCTGGAATCTAGGTTTAGGTGAACCACATTTCATCTCTGCTGCTCATGGACGAGGCAGTGGTGATTTACTTGATCTCATCGTCTCTCAATTGCCAGAAGTCGGACAAAGTCGTATGGACGACGGTTATCGACGGATTGCAATTGTTGGGCGACCAAATGTTGGTAAAAGTAGCTTGCTCAATTCATTCGCTGGCACCACGCGAGCTCTTGTGGATGATGCTGAAGGAACAACGCGCGATCCGATAGATGAACTGATTGACATCGGGGATAAGACTTGGAGATTCATTGATACAGCAGGAATCCGACGTCGCGCTCATCAAGCCTCTGGTTCCGACTACTACGCAGCGCTACGAACAGAGCGTGCGATTGAGAACGCGGAAGTTGTGATCATGGTTTTGGATGCCTCCGTTCCCATCACCGAACAAGACCTTCGAATCATCTCTCTCGTTGAGGATTCCGGGAAAGCTCTCGTAATAGGAATGAATAAATGGGATCTTGTCGACGAAGAGCGACGCCTAGCCCTGGATAAGGAAACAGACCGGAACTTTGATCAAGTGGAGTGGGCAGAACGGGTCAACATCTCGGCCAAGACTGGTTGGCATAAAGATCGCTTGTTGCCTGCCATCGAACGAGCTCTCTCGAGCTGGGAGTTACGCGTACCGACGGGAAGGCTCAATTCCTTTTTAGGCCAACTAGTTGGCAGTAATCCGCCCCCGATTCGAGGGGGAAAGCAACCGAAAATTCTTTTCGCCACCCAAGCAGGCATTGCGCCGCCAACCTTTGTCATTTTTGCAACGGAGTTCCTCGAAGCGTCCTATCGCCGCTTTATCGAACGCCGTCTGCGCGAAGAATTTGGTTTCTCGGGTTCACCCATAAGGGTCTCAGTTCGTATACGAGAGAGATAGCCAAACTTCGTTAGGATCGGCAACCTTGGAGAGTCTTACGGGACGTAGCGCAGCTTGGTAGCGCACCAGGCTGGGGGTCTGGTGGTCGCAGGTTCAAATCCTGTCGTCCCGACGTGTTTACTATCCCGAATTTTCTGACCCTTCTACGTGCGCTCGGAATCCCCATCTTTCTGTATTTGGTTCTGGTCAAGGAGGAGATGGGCTGGGCGGTCATCACTTTGATGATTGCTGGTGCAACTGATTACTTTGACGGAAAAGTGGCTCGAGCCCTGAAACAAGAGAGCCGTCTTGGGGAGTTGATGGATCCAGCGGTAGATCGCCTGTATATCGCAACGGTTCTAGTCGCCATGTATGTCACCGAAGCCCTTCCGCTTTGGGTGTTGATCTTGATCGTTTCTCGGGACCTCCTTTTAGCCCTGATCTTGGTTGCGATGAAGTCCAAAGGTATTCCGCCCTTCACCGTGACCTATCTTGGGAAAGCAGCAACATTCAACCTTCTTTACGCACTGCCGTTACTGCTTCTGACCGAATCTTCATCGGGATGGGTGGGAGATGTGAGCTTTGTATTCGGCTGGAGCTTTGCAGGGTGGGGCATCGCGTTATACCTCTGGACTGGTCTGAGTTACGCTGGCTCTGGTTTACGGCAATTGAAAGGACGATAAATGTCGAATATTCCAGCCGATCTTCGGTACACGAAAGAGCATGAGTGGGTGAAGCCGACCACAGGAAGTAACTTTCATGTCGGAATCACTGACTATGCCCAGAGTGCGCTCGGCGATATTGTCTACATTCAATTACCCAAAGTTGGGGAGTTGATAAGCCAAGGAAAAGTCTGCGGAGAGGTTGAATCGACGAAAAGCGTTTCAGAGATTTATGCACCTCTGACTGGAAAGATCATCGCAATAAATTCCGCTCTCGATGCCGCACCGGAAGTGCTCAACTCAGACCCCTACGGAGCGGGCTGGATTTTCGAGGTTGAAGTATCAAACAATGCTGAAGTTGGTTCGCTGCTATCTGCGTCCGACTATCAGGGTCTTATTTCGTAAGACATTCACAACGTTCTGTGGCTTGACTCATTCTCGACCTTACGCCTAGTGTGAGCCTCAACGTCAAGCTGAGGTTGTCATTGAAACCTCAACTTCTTATTGAGGGGAGTGGCAATGGATCAAGCCCGAGAGTCTGATCTCACCACAACCATCAATCTGGGAGCTCTGCGCTCGGTATCTGATCAAGTCTCGTTGTTGCTTGATAAGGCAACCCAGAATGAACGAGATGTCATAGCAGCGCTACCCGAAGGTTCAGCGATGTTAATTGCACTCAGTGGTCCATCTCGTGGCGCACGATTCTTGATCAATTCAGCACAAACAACAATCGGTCGCTCGACTGATAATGACATCTTTCTTGATGATGTAACAGTGTCGCGCAAGCATGCCGAAATTTCTCACGAAGGAAAAATCTACTCAGTACGAGATTGTGGAAGCCTCAACGGAACGTATGTTGATGGCGTTGTTCAGGAGAAATCTGAACTACGAGACGGCATGGAGCTACATATTGGAAAATTTCGACTTCATTTCTTTGTTGGTGGAAAGGTAAGAGCATGAGCGTTCCCGCCCGCGCATATCTCAGTATTGGCGAAGTTCTCGGAAAACTTAGAGGTGATTTTCCAGATGTCACTATCTCAAAGATTCGCTTCTTGGAATCAGAGGGTCTTATCGAACCGCAACGTACTCCATCTGGATATCGCAAATTCACAACCACTGATCTCGAGCGGTTGCGATATGTCTTATTGGCGCAACGCGATCAATACTTACCACTCAAAGTGATCAAAGAGAATTTAGATGCTCTTGATCGCGGTCTCCAACCAGCCTCGAATCCAGGTAGCGCGCCAACTCCGCGATTGGCAACCATCGATGGATCATTGGCGCCCAGCGCATTCATTGAGCAGACTGAGATGCGTCTCTCGCGCGAGGAACTTCTTGCTAACAGCGGCATCACAGAAGAGCAACTTGTGGAACTTGAGAGTTACGGATTAATCCAAATCAAAGGACGGCATTACGATGGTGATGCGTTAACAGTTGCGAAGGTCGTAGCTGAAATTGCATCTTTTGGG
>JBJTHB010000139.1:0-4034 GCA_046094245.1 Actinomycetota bacterium | reverse complement strand
AAAAATGGGAGCGATTCGATATCTCCCACCGTTCCGCCAATCTCGGTGATGACAAGATCAATATCGGGAGCAGCCATCGCCTTCATGCGATCTTTAATTTCATTGGTGATATGAGGGATCACTTGCACTGTATCGCCTAGGTATTCACCGCGTCGTTCACGGGCAATCACTCTGGAATAAACCTGACCCGTCGTAACATTGGCCGATCCGTGAAGATTTGTATCGAGAAAACGCTCATAATGGCCGATATCCAGATCAGTTTCGGCCCCATCGTCAGTCACAAATACTTCGCCATGCTGGAATGGATTCATGGTGCCAGGATCAACGTTGATATAGGGATCAAGCTTCTGCATCGTGACGCGAAGTCCACGAGCACGCAATAACCTACCGAGGCTTGATGCTGTGAGGCCCTTGCCCAGACTCGAGGCGACTCCGCCGGTGACAAAAAGATGCTTTGTCACATGAGGGGCGGTCATGGAGCGCGAACTTATCACGCCTTTTCGGTGATTCGTAAATTGAGCAATTCTCGAGCGTGTTCTTGAGCGTGTTCAGACTCCTCAACTCCCGAGAGCATCCGTGCGATCTCAACTTCACGGTCATGATCGGAGATGCGTCTAATGGTGCTCTCTGTTACCGCACCTGAAATGTCCTTTTCGATAACGATGTGGTTGTCAGCCCATAGCGCTACCTGCGCCAAATGAGTGACCACAATTACTTGCGAAGATCGCGAAAGTTTCCAAAGCCTGCGACCAACTTCGAGGGCTGCTTTTCCTCCAACTCCAGCATCAACCTCATCGAAAACATATGAACCAAGTGGATAATTTTCTGCAATGGCAACTTCAAGCGCCAGCATTAATCGTGACAACTCACCGCCGCTTGCGGCTTTTGCGATCGGTAAGAGTTCTCCTGCTCCATGACTGGTGAAAAGCATCGAAACTTCATCAAGTCCGGCAAGAAGGAAATCATCGTCGCTCTCTGCGCTTCGACTAGAAACTTTGATTTCAAATCTAGCCTTTGGCATAGCCAATTCATGTAGCTCTTGAGTCACTTTCTTACTCAAAGTTCCCGCTTGCTGAACGCGAATTTTCGTGAGTGAGCGTGCGCTCTCCAACACATCAATACGTAACGACTTGAGTTGAGATTCAAGTTCAATAACTCGATCATCTCCGCCGGTGAGATCTGCGATCCGTTGTTGTGCGCGGCGCGCCTTATCTATTGCCTCCGAAAGAGCGATGCTTTTATCGCTTGAGTCTCCAAATCTCTTCACAAAGGAATTCAGGAGCGATTTTCGAGTTAATGCATTTTCTAGCGCCTGCGGGTCAGCTGAGAGCCCGTCGATGTACCGATCTAAGTCAGCTCCGACATCAATAAGAGTAAAAAGAGCATCGGCCGCACGATCGTGAATCGCGTCCAGATTGGAATCTTTGCCCCGGGCACTTTGCAAAAAGCGTTTCGTGTGGTGCAGTGAATTTATAGCGCCATTCTCTTCATCCGTAAGCGCTTGGGCGGCCCCTGAGGCGGCCAGACGAAGATCCTCAACACTTTCCAATCGAGATATCAGCCCATCTAATTCTAGAAATTCATCTGCTTTCGGTTTGATTTTCTCGTACTCCCCAGACAATTCCCGTAATGTCGCAATCTCTCGATCTCTATCTGCTAAAGATCTTTTCAATTCGTGAATAACCGTCTTCACATCCATGTACGCTGTGAGATCTTTGTGGTATGTCGTTACTGCGTTTTCAAGTGCCTCTCCCCCAGAGAAATCGAGTAATTCACGTTGCTTTGCGGGTTTCGTTAAAACCAGACTGCCATGTTGGCCGTGAACTTCGATTAATTCGCTCCCCAACGATGCAAGATTTGTTGCAGTACTACTCATTCCAGAAATGAGTGCACGGCTCTTTCCATCTTTTGACACATTGCGCGAGACGATTATCTGATTATCACTCACTTCAATTCCAAGTTGATCAATGAATTCAACAAGTGAAGGCTTTGGAGAATTTGCTAGGGAGAAGATGCCAGAAACAGAGAGTCGTTCGTGTCCAGTGCGGATCAGATCTGAATCGGTTTTCTCACCGAGTAGTAGGGCAAGAGCAGTAAGAACCATTGTCTTACCAGCTCCGGTTTCACCAGTGATGACATTGAGACCCGGAGTGAATTCGACGAGCGCTTGATCAATGACGCCTAAGCCTCGAATGTTGATTTCTTCAAGTCGTGTGCGGCTGGCCGCAGTTTTCTTACTCGCCACGCCAACCATCTACGGGAAGCTTGAATTTCGCTACGAGGCGATCGGCGAAGGGCGCTGACTCTATATGCGCAAGATTGATGAAGGATTTATCACTCGATAACACGACGCGATCCTTTTCTAGCAAGGCGAATTTACGCAAACCGTCGGCTGAAAGCGCTCCAACATCACTTTCGACATCAATCGCAATTTCCGAGTCAGGCGAAATCACCATCGGATCCGAGAAAAGAGCGTGCGCTGCAAGTGGAAGAAGGACAAGGGCCTCTACTTCCGGCCAGACAACAGGTCCACCAGCGCTAAATGCATAAGCGGTTGAACCAGTGGGCGTTGCGCAGATAACTCCATCGCATCCCCAGCGAGAAAGCGGACGATGATCTACTTGCACGAATAGCTCAATCATCGCTTCAGTGTTGCGTTCGATTGTTACTTCGTTGAGTGCCCATCCATGTGCAACAACTTTTCCTTCTCGTTGAACTTGATAGGCCAAGGTCATGCGTTTTTCGGTGGTGTAATTCTTACTACGGATTGCATCGATGATCGATGTTGTAGAAGGGCGACCAATCTGCGCCAAGAAACCCACATGGCCAAGGTTTATGCCAAGTACCGGCGTGTTTGTGCCATGCACTTGCTCGGCACCTCGCAAAATGGTGCCGTCACCACCGAGAACGAGCGCGAGTTCAATATTTGGTAAATGAGCAGGAAGTTCTTCACGATGTAACGTAATCAGTCCATCAATCTCGGTAGGTGTAATGGTGAGGAAAGTGATTCCTTCCTTTGAAAGTACAGAAACAATCTCCTGGGCAACGATCTGAGCCTCAGGGCGATGAGGATGAAGTACAAGAAGTACTTCGCGATTGCTCATCATTGCGGTCCCTTCGCTATTGCTTCATCGAGTGCCAGCTCAGTTATGTCGGGTGCGCCAGCTTTGAGCCAGAGAAAATATTCAACGTTTCCCGAAGGCCCAGGCAAGGAGCTCGCCACTACTCCAACCGTACCCAAACCGAGCTCTCGTGCGCTTGTTGCAACCTCGTGAACAGCGCTTCGTCGTAATTGTGGATCACGCACAACCCCGCCTGCGCCTAGTTTCTCGCGCCCCACTTCGAATTGCGGCTTGACCATGATTACGAAGTCAGCATCAGGTTTCGTAACCGCCATCAACGCAGGAATCACCAACGTTAGAGAGATAAAGGAGAGATCAGCAACAACGAGGTCAGGTGCTTCGCTCAATATTTCTGGTGAAAGAGTGCGGACATTAGTGCGATCATGAATCTCAACGCGAGAATCCTGCCGCAACTCCCACGCTAGTTGGCCATATCCAACATCAACGGCAATAACTTTTCGCGCACCGCGTTTAAGGAGAACGTCAGTGAATCCACCAGTCGAAGCCCCGGCATCAAGTGCGACTCGACCCTCGATCGAAATTGCAGCGAAAGCATCCAGAGCTCCTGCGAGCTTATGGCCACCACGTGAAACATAATCATCTCGGGCACCTGCCAGAGTAATAGAGGTTTCCGCATCAACTTGGGAAGCAGGTTTTGACGCAGGGATGCCGCGAACTAAAACAGAGCGAGATTCAATGAGGTCCACCGCATGTTCTCGAGAACGAGCTAATCCACGTCGAACGAGTTCAGCATCAAGTCGAGTGCGCATTTCATGCCACCCCTTCCTTGAATTTCTTACCAGAGATTAACGAGGCGAATTAGTTTGAGATTCCTTCAACGCTTGACAGCGCCTTGGCCAACTCCTGATTGATCTCATCAAACTTTTTTCCATGCTCATCCAAAGGAGCAAA
>JBJTHB010000138.1:0-7208 GCA_046094245.1 Actinomycetota bacterium | reverse complement strand
TGGTACACGACTCAAAGAGATTCGAAAGTCAGCAAATCTGACAGTCGAACAACTCTCTGCGCGCACTCGTATTCCTTCATCAGTGATTGAAGATTTGGAACGAGATAATTTCAATACCTGTGGCGGTCCCACATATGCACGTGGACATATCCGCACGATTGCTCGAGTTTGTGGTGTGGGAGATTCCGAAGTTCTCCTTGCATTTGAATCACAAACAATTCCTTTAAGTAAGTCGATACGTGATCTTCTTAACGACACAAGCGCTGCCCCTGCCATGAAAGAGCGAAAGCCACTTTCATGGAAAGCGCTGAGTGGTGTCGCAGCTGGAGTTTTTGCATTCGCACTAGTGGGAGTTGGAATTTTGTCGGCAGGAAATAATTCTTCAACGACAATTACCTCACCAGCAACTCAATCGACGTCGAACGATTCTCCAGTCGCTGGAAAAGTAAAGGGTGTAGAGGTAAGTCTCAAAGGAGTCAATGGACTTTCGTGGGTTGCAATCAACGACAGCACCGGAACAACTCTTTTCAGCGGACGCATTCGACAAGGGGAATCACGAACATTCACAGACAATCAACTTCTCTATGTCGTGATTGGCAATGCAGGCGCAATCAATTTGACCGTTAATGGTGAAGATCTTGGCGTTCCAGGCCGCGTAGGTGAAGTCATTCGCCTTGAATTTGGTCCGCAAGCAAGTAATCAAGGTTAGGCCTCTGTAGAATAACGAGGTGTCAAAACCAACTACGGTCGCGCTTGTAACACTGGGATGCGCACGTAATGATGTTGATTCCGAAGAGCTCGCAGGTCGTCTCGCAGCAGATGGATGGACGCTCGTTGATGATCCTGCCAGTGCTGACATTGCCCTGGTAAATACTTGTGGCTTCATTGAATCTGCGAAAAAGGACTCGGTAGATGCGCTCCTTGAGGCTCACTCGCTCAAGGCTGACGGCACGGTTCGAGCGGTAGTGGCAGTTGGCTGTATGGCTGAGCGGTATGGAAAGGAATTGGCGGAGGCGCTACCCGAAGCCGACGCAATCTTAGGGTTTGATGATTACGCGGATATCTCTTCGCGCCTGCGCAAGATTCTTGATGGCGATAAACGTGAAGCTCATACTCCAAAAGATCGCCGAACGATTATCCCTATCTCTCCAGTAGCGCGACAAGAAGTCAAGAGCACAATGGGTCAAGGAAGCACTTTTGCGCGCAAACGTCTCGGTGATTCACCGATGGCTCCGTTGAAGATCGCTTCTGGATGTGACCGTCGCTGTACTTTCTGCGCGATTCCACTTTTCCGTGGCGCATTCGTTTCTCGTCGACCAACAGAGATTATTGATGAGGCTCGTTGGCTTTCAGAAAATGGCGTTAGTGAGATTTTCCTGGTGAGTGAGAACACCACATCCTATGGGAAAGATTTTGGTGATTTGCGAGTAATGGAATCTCTCCTGCCTGAATTAGCCAAGATTGAAGGTATTGAGCGAATTCGACTTTCATATCTTCAGCCAGCCGAGATTCGGCCAACTCTGCTACAAGCGATTGTGTCAACTGAAAAGGTAGTTCCTTATTTTGATATTTCTTTTCAACATTCATCTGGAACACTTTTGCGACGTATGAAGCGATTTGGCGATAGCGAAAAATTCTTACATTTGCTCTCTCAAGTACGCGCACTCAACCCAGAATCTGGAATTCGCTCGAACTTTATTGTGGGATTTCCCGGTGAGACTGACGAGGAATTTCAAGAATTGGTCGATTTCATCCAAGCGGCTCGACTGGATGCAATCGGCGTATTTCCATACTCTGATGAGGATAAGACTGAAGCAATGAAGCTTGAGAAGAAAGTAGATGAAGAAATCATCACCTATCGGACCAATACGTTGACAGCAATTTCCGAAGAACTCGTAAATCAGCGCTCGGCTGAACGGATTGGTCAACGTGTTCGAGTTTTGATTGAGGATGCTGAAACTCAAGAGGGAAGAGCCGAGCACCAAGGCCCTGAAGTCGATACCACCACATTCATCACCGTTCCAGGTCGCCCTCATGCTGGATTCAAAATGGGTGACTATGTCGATGCCGTAGTTATGGATACGGCGGGAGCAGATTTGGTAGCCCAACCGCTATGAATCTTCCCAATGCCCTGACGATTGCTCGCATTCTTGCATTGCCATTCTGTGCTTGGGCGCTATTCAAAAATGGTGGAGATGATCCGACCTGGCAGATCATCGCGTGGTGCTCATTCTTTGTGGTCGGTATGACCGATGTGCTTGATGGTCGTATCGCGCGGAAGCGAAACCAAATTTCAAGTTTTGGGACACTGCTCGATCCCATCGCGGATAAAGCTTTCATCGCAACAGCGCTGATCGGACTTTCAATTCTCGACAAAATGCCATGGTGGGTCACAATCGTGATTCTCTCGAGAGAAGTTGGAATCACAATCTTGCGTTTTGCAGTCATCAAACGTGGTGTGATAGCCGCAAGTAAAGGTGGAAAGATAAAATCACTACTTCAGAATTTCTCAGTCGGCTTCTATATGTTGCCGCTGCCTGAGGCCCTACACATTCCACGAGATATCCTCTTAGGAGTCGCAATCATCCTCACTCTCACATCGGGTTATGAATATCTAAGAAATGTGATGAAAGCTCGTTCATGAATCTGGCAGAAGAGATAGTTTCGACTCTAACAGCTCGCAAAGAGACCTTGAGTATTGCCGAATCACTCACCGGTGGAGCGCTCACTTCTGCAATCGTCGATGTTTCGGGCGCATCTCATATCCTTCAAGGCTCGATCATTGCTTACTCAATTGATATCAAGATACGTGAACTCTCCGTTCCGCATGAATTGATTGAACGCGAAGGCGTAGTTTCGGAGCACGTTGCCTTGACGATGGCCAAGGGAATCAGGTCACGAATGGCCACAACATGGTCGATTGCGTCGACTGGAGTTGCCGGCCCAGGGGCAAATCATGGAATTCCCGCGGGTACCGTCTGGCTTGCCTTTGTGGGACCGAAGATCGAAGAAACAGTGAAATTGGCCCTTGATGGCGATCGATCCGCGGTGCGCCGCGGCGCGGTAGAAAGCGCACTAGGGGTCTTCGCGCGTATCCTTAGGGCTTAATTCGTTCTCTCGTTTCGAAAGGAGCTGGCTGTGACTCTTCTCCGCACGCATATCGGCCAGACCTTGCGCCAAGCTCGAATAGCCCAGAGCCGCACCCTCCGCGATGTTGCGAAAGAGGCTCGCGTCTCATTGGGTTATCTTTCTGAAGTAGAGCGCGGCCAGAAAGAAGCATCATCCGAACTTCTTAATTCGATTTGTATAGCGTTGAACTTGACCCTGTCCACAGTACTTGTTGAAGTAACTTCCCTCGTCACACTTCACGAATCCCCAGTACTTACTGTCGTTGATACTAACGCGGCATAGTCACTAGGGGAGTTCAGTGTCAGTAAGTCCACAAAGTTCTCGCTCGACATACCAACATCAATCGACAATTCATCGTCGTACACGCGGCGCAATCATGGATGCCGCAAAAGCTTTGCTCGCTGAAAGCGGTATCTCTGGCACGAACATGATTGAGATTGCTGATCGCGCCCAAGTCTCACGCGCTTCGCTCTATAACCATTTCCGCGACAAAGATGAAGTTTTCGTCGCTTTAGTAGAAACAGAACTTGAAAGAATCGCTACCCTTGCGATGATTGCCCAATCTCGTGGAGAAGCGTTGTACTTGATCTCGCGTGAAATCTCGAGCCATCCTGGTCTACAAACTGCGCTACAAACAGATGGCGACATCATGGCTGCTGCGCTTACTGCGCGCGAACATAAAGTATGGGTAGAAATTTATTCGCAACTTGCGAAGATTTTCGCCACCGATGTCGTTGGAGTTGGATTAATCCTTCGTTGGTTGATGGGGCAAGTCACCGCTCCCTTGTCTGATGATCACTCCAAGCAACAAGCTGAACGTCTCGCTTCTATTCTCTAAATATCTTCATGCGCATCACCGAACTTCGGCGTCGGATGACTGAACACTTTGGCGCTGATTGGGCTCCCTCGTACGCCAAAGATTTTGTGATGGCTGAACTTGGAGGACAGACTGTTGATCAAGCCCTCGCCATGGGCATGGAGCCGGCCGATATCTGGCGCGCAGTCGTGAAGAACAATCCCGATATCTCAAGCCAACTCAAGTAAGCGCTACCTTCATCGACACCGCTCCGCGTGGACGATAAGTCGCTC
Source organism: Actinomycetota bacterium (assembly GCA_046094245.1). Taxonomy (GTDB): domain Bacteria; phylum Actinomycetota; class Actinomycetes; order Nanopelagicales; family Nanopelagicaceae; genus MAG-120802. Next base: position 2,990 of record JBJTHB010000138.1, on the reverse strand, counting down.
TGGGTTGTGCGACGGGAAACCCTGAGGTCAGCGATAACTGCATGCGTCGGGCAATCTCAAGAATGATGATTCGCCCTTCAAGGAGAGCAAATTGATCACCTAAACATTTTCGTGTTCCAGCGCCAAATGGGAAATATGCGCCTCGCGGTAGTGATTTTTCAAAGTCATTGAACCAACGCTCTGGTTTGAAGGTATCGGGATCGTCGAAATAACGCGGATCGCGATGGGTCACATATTGGCTCACTAAAACATGGGCGCCTTTGGGAACTTCGACTCCGCCAAGAGTCACATCGTCCAAAGCTCTTCTTGGAGCAACCCAGACTGGGGGACAGAGCCGTAAAACTTCATTGAAAATTGCGCTCGACAGGGGAGCTGCGAGCAAGATCCGAGCAAAGCTCTCATCATTTTTCTGGGGCAAAATCTCATTTGCTTCCGCTGCAAGTTCACTCCAATATTTCGGATGGTGGCTCAAATAAGAAAAGACCCAGGTCAATACATTTGCTGTCGTTTCATGCCCACTCAAAATCAAGGTTAAAGTCTCGTCAGACACTTCGCGCGCCGAAAGCTTCTCACCCTCCGGAGTTGTGGCCTCAAGCAAAACCCCCATCAAATCGTCGCGCTTGATGCCCTTCTCAATTCGTTCATTGACAATCCGAGTTGCAACTTCATGTAGTTCATTTGCAGCGCTGCCAAATTTGCGGAAATAAGGAAGTCCAAGATTGTCGAATCGATCCAGTCCCGGCAACATGGTCCGCTCGATACGGTCGATTGCGATATGCATCGCTCGTTGAACTTTCTTTGTGTCCGCTGAGATATCGGTTCCAAAAAGTATGTCTGCGACGATATCGAAAGTCAAAGACATCATCTCTGGTCCAACTGCAACCACATCGCCATCACGCCATCGCGAGATATGTTTCTGGGTCAGATCGACCATCGTGTTGGCATATGAAGAAATCTTGCTGATGTGAAATGGCGACTGCATGAGCCTGCGATGACGTAAATGAATTGGTTCCTCATTGGTAAGTAATCCCGTTCCTAACACTTTGCGCATCCGATCAAAACCAACACCTTTGATGAATTGATGTTGTTTGCTCACCGTAACTTCATGGACCATTTCGGGCGAAAACGCGCCGATAAAGAGTTGGCGACCCAGAAAGAACGAAGTGCAATCGCCGAATTGATCACGTGCAGCGCGTAGAAATCCAGGAGTGTCTTTCTGGAATTGCAGAGTGAGTAGCGGCGAGCGAGGCCCTGGTGGAATTGAGCGACCCTTGACGCTTCGACGGGTGAGGGGTTTTGGGATGGGGGCGTACTCAGCCGGCCGTGGTGTCTGGAATGGGGCGAGCTCGACCATGGCTCACGGTAGGCGTGGCGTGTCTGGAAAGTCATTAGAACAAATGTTCGGTAGACTTCACCCATAACAACGGCGAGTTGTTATGCCCAACCAGAGCGGTTCCACATTTCCGCCGACCTACAAGGTCAGCCGTCAGTGGTCTTCCGTACCTTCTGGACCAAACAACGAGAAGAAGAGAGGCACGACTGTGGCTAAAGAAGCCAAAGATCCTGAAAACAAATCCAAACCCTCTGCCGAACGGCAGAAAGCCCTAGACACCGCGCTTGCTCAAATCGAGCGTCAGTTTGGTAAGGGCTCCGTCATCAAGATGAGCGAACGCACAGCCACACCTATCGAAGTCATCCCCACAGGTTCCATCACTCTGGATATGGCTCTTGGAATTGGCGGTCTGCCACGTGGTCGCGTTATCGAAATCTTCGGACCTGAATCTTCAGGTAAAACAACGCTCACACTCCATGCGATTGCTAACGCCCAGAAAAATGGCGGCATCGCTGCATTCATCGACGCAGAACATGCCTTTGATGCTGAATACGCAAAGAAACTCGGCGTTGATATCGATTCACTTTTAGTTTCCCAGCCAGATACTGGCGAACAAGCGCTAGAAATCATGGATATGTTGGTTCGTTCCGGCGCACTTGATCTCATTGTTGTTGACTCTGTCGCAGCACTTGTTCCACGCGCTGAAATTGAAGGCGAGATGGGCGATTCACATATGGGTCTTCAAGCTCGCTTGATGTCCCAAGCGCTCCGCAAGATCACTGGTGCACTAAGCCAATCCAAGACCACCGCAATCTTCATCAACCAGCTCCGCGACAAGATCGGTGTTTTCTTTGGTTCTCCAGAAACAACTACTGGTGGAAAAGCGTTGAAGTTCTACGCCTCTGTTCGTATGGATATTCGCCGAATTGAAACTCTCAAAGATGGACAAGAAGCGGTCGGTAATCGTACCCGCGTCAAAGTTGTGAAAAACAAGATGGCGCCCCCATTCAAGCAAGCAGAGTTCGACATCCTCTACGGAATCGGAATCTCTCGTGAGGGCGGTCTCCTTGATCTCGGTGTAGATCTTGGAATCGTCAAGAAATCTGGCGCTTGGTTTACCTACGAAGGCGACCAACTCGGCCAAGGTAAAGAGAATTCACGCCAATTCTTGATTGACAACCCAGATCTCGCTAACGAGATCGAAGGCAAGATTCGCGCACATTACGCCGCGAGCGAGGTCGATCCAGCGCTAGTTGCTGCGATTGATGAAGCCGCTGCTGATGTCGAGTTCTAGTCCTGTAGAAGTCGAGAGCGACCCCTACTCAGTAGCCCAGACCATTGCGCTGATGGCGCTCGGTCGTCGCGCGAAAAGTAGGGGAGAGCTCTTCACACTTCTCAAAAAACGAGGCATCGAAGAAGAAGTCGCTAACGCTGTTCTTTTCCGCCTTCAGGAACAGGGTTTCATCAACGATTATGAGTTTGCTCGTTACTGGAGCGAATCTCGCCAACGAACGAAGAAAGTCTCTAAACGCATCATTGCTGGAGAGCTTCGCTCTAAAGGAATCTCAGATGAAATCATCGAATGGATCACCAGCGATATCACCGATGATTCAGAGTTCGCGAATGCGATGCAGCTCGCAGAACGAAAGGCTCGATC
>JBJTHB010000137.1:0-7682 GCA_046094245.1 Actinomycetota bacterium | reverse complement strand
GTTCCGGGCGTTCATAAGTAGTTCACCCTCGTTGTAAACGCGCGTGCAAAAATCGCGCTTTATAACGAATCAGTAACTCAACAACTACACCTGTAATTCAAGGCTTTTCGCCTTGACTGCCCGATTTGTACGGGTTGAAATGGCCTCCTCAGCCATCGCCGGTGGCGAGCCCAGCGAACACTTCCCATCGCTGAGTGAACAATGAGAAGGCTTTCATCGACAGTGAAGCCTTCGAATCAACAGAGGAGAACGCACTTAGTGAAGAAGAAACTACTTAGGGGATTTGCACTGGCTGCGACGATGTCGTTTGTTGCTAGCTTGTCTATTGTCCCATCTCACGCAGCAAGTGAGGTTGTCATTTGGGCAGACGAAACACGCGGCCCAAATCTCACCCAAGTTTTCAAGAAGAAAGGTGACTGGGTTCCAGGCGCCACCATCAAAGTTGTTACATTCTCAAGTTACGACGCCCTTAAAGATGCCCTCGATAAAGCATCTGGTACCACGGGTCCAGATATCTTCGTTGCGGGTAATGACTGGGTCCCAGCTCTAGCAAAGAGCGGAAAGCTTGCACCGGTTGTTCTCACAGCAGAACAAAAGTCAAGATTTATCCCAAGCCAGTTCTTTGATCTTTCCTATCGCGGAAAGTTGTACGGAGTACCTGTAGATGTGAACAACGTTGGTTTTGTTTACAACACCAAGCTAGTTAAGAAAGCACCGAAGTCCTTTGGTGAAATGGTTGACTTCTACTTAGCAAATAAGAAGAAGCTTGATCTCAAAGCTGGTTTCTGCATTGCAGGCGGTGGATTGTCATGGGGAGGTCTCTCGACATTCTCAGCGCTGGGCGCAGAACCATACATAATGAACAAGGATGGCTCTGTTAACTACGACAAGAGTTTTGATCCAGTCGCTTTCGGTAACAATGTAAAGAAGTATTTGCTCGACAAGAATGGCAAGAGCAATGGTTTCTATCCTGCAACTGACACAGGTTGCCAGGACAATTACATTGCTGGCAAAGTTCCATACGCAATTATTGGTAACTGGCACTGGCGCACATTCGCTGAAGCAGGTCTACCGATGAATATCCAACCGGTTCCAGGCGTTAAGCCAGGAACATACGGAAAGATGTTCGGTAGCGTCAGCGGTGCATTCCTTACTTCTTATGCAGAAGCACATGGAGTCGCAGTTGAAGCGAAGACACTACTCACAAACTTCTTTGCATCGACCGCCGGTCAAGTTGCATATGCATCGGTAGAAGGACGTCCACCCGCTGAAAAGGGCGCACAGAAGAGCCAGCTTGTTCTTCCAGGTCAGAAGGCCATGGGCGTCGCAGCAGGTCTCTCCTCGATCCCACAGATTGGTGCATTCTTAAATACCAATGCTGGCGGAGCTAGCTATTGGGAGTCATCAGGAGCATATTGGACTGCAGTTTTGGTCGATGGGAAGAATCCAGTGACCGAAGCCAAGAAGCTTGCCGCAATTTGGAAAGCTAACGTCCAAGCAGGAAAGGCTGATCTCTAACAGATTGTTGTTGGAGGCTGAAAGTAAAAACTTTCAGAGCCTATGAATTAGGTGATGTGGGCGCGACATAATCGCGTCCACATCACCAACTCTCTTTATTATGAATCTGAGTATTAAGGAAGCCGTAGAAGAGTGAGCAGCATTTTCCGAGGAACGTTCGCACTCGTACTCAAGATTCTGGTACTCGCAGGAATTACGGCAATTCTAACTTTTCTGGCCCTGAGCGCCTTTGCATCGGATCAAAAGGCCATCGGTGCTTTCCTAGTAATTTCTATATTGTTGTTGAATTTTACTTACTTAACGAAAGTTTCAGTCCCGCTTAAGTTTTTTGTACCTGGGATTCTTTTCTTTGTCGCTTTCGTAATCGCTCCCATTGTTTTCACCGTTGTCATGTCGACCTTTAACTATCAGACAGGTAACTACATCACAAAAAGTGAGGCCATTGAGCAGGTCTTGATTCGTGGCGTTGAACCTGATGCCAATCAAACTACTTTTGATCTCGTTTCGGGTAAATCTAAAGATGGTAGCGATGCCATTTTGGTTTCCGATGTAGCAAATCAAAAGTATTATCTCTCAACCGAGAATGAGGTAACTGCTCTCGAGTCAAGCAAACTAAGCATTAATCAATATGGAGTCGCTACGACAGCGCCCGAATTTACACCAACCCCAGTCGATGAATTGGTTGCAAGTGACGCATATTCGAAGATTCGATATAAGTATGTGGATGGTTATTACATTGTCATAGAAGCGCAGGGTGTCGGTGCTGTCTTTAGGCAAACACTCACGTATGACGCCATGACTGACACCATGAAAAATATTCAAACTGGAGAGGTGTACGTCAATAACAATAAAGGGAACTATGCTCTTCAAGGCTCGCCAGAAACTATTTTGACTCCTGGTTGGCGCGCACCGGTTTGGTTCGAGAACTACACGAAGCTAGTAACGGATTCACGAGTGAGAACGCCTTTGATCAAGGTTTTCATTTGGACCGTAATCTTCGCATCCCTCACAGTCTTGAGCACTTTTGCTTTCGGACTCTTGTTGGCTTTAGCTCTCAACCGCAAGATGAGGGGACGTCGCGTATACCGTTCCATTTTGATTTTGCCCTATGCGATGCCAAGCATTATGAGTATTTTGATCTGGGCTGGAATGTTTGACTCACAATTTGGCGCAATTAATAACTTGCTTAATACTGAAATCGCATGGTTTTCAAACCCAACCTATGCTCGAGCGGCAGTCCTGCTTGTGAATCTATGGCTAGGTTTTCCATACTTCTATCTGATTTGTTCCGGATCTTTACAAGCAATTCCTTCTGAGCTACTTGAGGCAGCAGCTATCGATGGCGCAAATCCTCGTCAAGTATTTAGGCAAGTTACTCTTCCTTTGCTTTTGCAAATCTTGTCACCTCTGTTGATTGCATCTTTTGCCTTTAATTTCAATAACTTCAATTTGATTTACCTGCTCACAGGCGGTGGACCAAGAAATACGTTAGATGGTGAAATTGCGGGAGCTACAGACATTCTCATTAGTTATACCTATCAGATCGCATTCGGGCGAAACATTCTTGACTTTGGTCTAGCGAGCGCAATCTCAGTTCTAATCTTCTTCCTTGTTGCTTCGATCTCATTCTACGGTTTACGTAAATCGAAAGTAATGGACACCTTCTCATGAACAAGTGGCTGAGAGAGAATTTGTGGCGTCATTCATTCGCGACATTTATGTGTGTTTTTTCGCTCTTCCCACTCTATTTAGTGGTTCTCTCGTCCTTCAAGTCTGGGGGCAGCTTGCAGTTGACCTCTTTCGTGCCGAAGGAATTCTCTTTGGAGAACTACAAAATGCTCTTCTCCTCTCCCAAGATTCCATTCTTATCTTGGGTAAAGAATTCTCTGATTATCTCCTCTACAGTTGCAATCAGCTCGGTAGTCATCGGCGCCGCTTCGGCGTTTGCATTTAGTCGCCTGCGTTTCAAGGGCAAGAAATTCGGTATTCAGCTGCTCTTGCTCGTGCAGATGTTTCCTGCAGTTTTAGCGCTTTCCGCGGTATATGTGATCATGGAACGTGTATATACATTCGCGCCAGGTGTAGGACTTGGAACTCAAGCGGGCCTCATTCTTGTGTACTTAGGCGGATCCATGAGCGTCAATATTTGGCTATTGAAGGGCTTTGTTGATTCGATTCCAGCAGAACTCGATGAGGCGGCAAAGATCGACGGTGCAAGCCCGATGCAGACGTATTGGCTGATTTTCATTCCGCTTGCTACTCCTGTTCTGGCAGTTGTCTGTCTTTTGAGTTTCATTGGTACATTTAACGAATTCATTCTGGCGCGACTTTTCCTCGTTGAAATGAATGGGCGCACTGTCGCAGTCGGACTACAGCAATTTATTGGCGGACAGTATGCATCTAATTGGGGCGCGTTTGCTGCGGGTTCAATACTTGCTTCCATCCCAATCGTGATCATCTTCCTCTCGCTACAGCGATATATTGTGAATGGTTTGACTGCTGGTTCTGTGAAGGGATGAAGTTAGTAAGGATTGCGCTTGCCTTATCCATCACAGTTCTTCTCGCTCTTGCATCTCAACCGGTCAAAGCTCAGGATTCAATTCAAGCTGAAGTTGGACTTCATAAAGACTTGATCTACTTTGTCATGCCCGACCGCTACAACAATGGTGATACCTCAAACGATACATTCCCAGGTTATGAACCAAGCAAAACAGCCTTTTTTCATGGAGGCGATCTCAAGGGCCTGACGGGAAATTGCCGCGACGACAATGGTCTAGCAAGAATCAAAAAACTTGGTTTCACCGCAATATGGATGACACCGTTGGTAGTTCAACAACCTCCGATTAGTGGAGGTGCCGGATATCACGGATATTGGGGCGTAGATTTTCTAAATGTAGATCCACATCTTGGAAGCAATGAAGACTTAATGGCACTAAGTATCTGCGCCAAAAAATTAGGATTGAAACTTATTCTTGATGTTGTAACAAATCACACAGGCGACATTATCTCTTACAACGACAAAACAGCCTTTACTCCTGAGAAATATATCGGAATCAAAAATCCTGTTTGGCTCAATGACCTTTCGAATTACCACAATGTCGGCGATATGAATAAATGTTGGAGCAAAGGTTCCTGCATAAAAGATGGTGATTTCTACGGACTTGATGACTTAGCCACAGAGAAGTCAGAAGTTTACTCGGGCTGGAGTGACGTTTATGGTTCTTGGATTCGCAAGTATGGATTTTCTGGCTTTCGTGTTGATACGGCAAGACATGTCGATGACCGCTTTTTTAGGAATTGGTCACCGTTAATCCTTCAAGAAGCGGAGAGAGCCGGTATAAACAATTTCACGATATTGGGTGAAGTATGGGAACAGAGCCCAACAGAATTAATGAGGTATCTACGAATCAACAAACTACAAACAGCCCTGGATTTTCCCTTTCAGCGGGTTGCCATTGAATTTGCTTCCTCATACTCTTCGGCAGAGAGTTTAAATAATCTCTTTGCCTATGACGACTATTACACAGATAAGAATTCTTCCGCTAGCAACCTAGTGACATTCCTGGGAAATCACGACATGGGCAGAGCCGCTTTTCTAATTGAATCGAAGAAGGTAAATTCAGGTTCTCAATTACTCGCTCGAGTGAAATTTGCGCATTCGCTCCTTTACCTAAGTAGAGGTATTCCAGCGGTTTATTACGGAGATGAAGTTGGAATTACCGGAACTGGCAACGGCAATGATCAACTTGCGAGACAGGATATGTTTCCAACAAAAGTTCAGATATGGAAAACAGAGAAACGTGTAGGTAGCGCACCTGTCGGCGATGGTGACTCTTTCCAGTTTGAATCCCATCCTTTGAGCGAGCACATCCGCGCTTTAGCAGAAATTAGAGGAAATTTTCCAGCTTTGGCCAATGGACAAATGCAAATTAGGTATGCAAAAGGATCAGTTTTCGCATTTTCAAAACGTGCTCCAGGTAGTAACGAAGAATTTGTGGTTGTGCTGAACAACAGTTCAAAGAAACAAACGGCACGAATCCCGACCGCAACTAACTCATCGTGGGAGAGGATTTTTGGCGAAGGAAGCTGGAAAACAAGCAAAGCTGATATTGAAGTATCTATACCTGCTCTCGAAGTCTTGGTGCTCAGAGCCACAAAGAAGATTAGTGAAACAAGTACAAGTATCAAAGGTTTGAAATTAACCGAGGATTTCCTCACTGGATTCTATTCAGTGAGTGCTCAAGTTAGTTCACGAGATTTATTGAAGACTGAGTTTTTCGTTCAAGCGAGATAGAGTTGGCGATCCTTAGGAGTTGATATGAATTCGCCTTATACTTACTTTTTGAATCCGGCAGAGTTCACATCATCGATAAAGATAAAAGCAACATCCACGGACTCTCAAGGAAGGATCTATGAGTACAAACCAATCACTTTCACTCCTTCCACATCATGATGGCAGCGAACTCTATTTGAGTTCGCTCACTCCAGAAATTGGAGAGAAGGTTGTTTTCAAGTTTAGAGCGCCGATAAATTTCAAGATCGAAAAGGCAATCTTGCGGGCATATCTCGATGGCGAGCCTCGATTTTTTGAAATGAAACGTGCGATTCATGATGATGAGCAATGGTGGAGCGCGACTGTCGAAGTGATTAACAGAAAGACGCCTTATCGATTCTTGATTCTTAATGGAAGTCGATATACATGGCTTAATTCAAAGGGGCTGCATCAAAACGATGTGACGAGTGGAAATGACTTTCAATTAATTGCATTGCATCAGTTTCCCTCTTGGATTAGGTCTAGCGTTTTCTACCAAATATTTCCGGATCGCTTCGCTACGTCTGGTCGTTATTTGGCGCTAAAACCTCGTGAGTTTGTCTTGAGAAATTGGAATGAATCTCCTCAAGGACGTAACAATTCAACCGGTGTCGAATTCTTTGGTGGAGATTTTGATGGAGTTCACGAACATCTTGACCACATCGCAGAACTTGGCGCAAACGGCATCTATTTCACGCCCTTTTTTCCTGCGCGGTCAACGCATCGCTACGATGCAAGTTCCTTCGATGAAGTAGATCCATTGCTGGGTGGAAATAGTGCTTTGCTACGGCTCAAGAAGAGCAGTGACGAGCTTGGAATTGCAATCATGGGTGATCTAACAACGAACCACTGCGGTGCTGGACACCCTTGGATTCAGAAAGCGTTGCGCAATAAGAAATCCAAAGAGCGGAACTATTTTTACTGGGACAAGAAAGTAAAGCATGGATATGAAGGTTGGTGGGGCTTGGCTTCGCTACCCAAACTGAATTACAACTCACAAGACCTTGTGAATTTGATGTACAGAGGAAAAAAATCGGTCGTCAAGAGTTGGATAAAGAAACCGTTCCAGTTGTCGGGTTGGCGGATTGATGTTGGAAATATGACGGGTGTCTACAGAGAGAGTGATGTTCATGAAGATGTAGTTCAAGGTATCCGAATTGCACTTGATGAGGTCAATCCTGATGCTTGGTTGGTTGCCGAAAATGCGGACCACTTTCCTAGAGATCTCGATGGTTTTGGTTGGCATGGAACCATGAATTACACCGGCTTTATGAGACCTATCTGGGGCTGGTTGCAAGAGAATCCAGATATCAAACATGGTTTTTTTGGTGTACCCACTCCTATTCCAGCTTTCACTGGCAAAGAACTTATTGCTGCTATGCAAGAGTTTTCATCGACGATACCGTGGAAGTGCTTTGTTTCAAGTATGGTGCTTCTGGATTCTCACGACACGGCTCGCTTTAAAAATGTGGTTGGAAGAAATCGGAGAAGACATCTAGTTGGGATGGGATTATTGCTTACCTATCCTGGCGTTCCATCCATTTTTGCAGGTGACGAGATTGGTCTCGAAGGTGCATGGGGAGAAGACTCGCGCAGAACTATTGATTGGACTCGGAGTTCTTGGGATTTCGAATTACTCGAGGAAGTAAAGAAACTCGTGAGTATCCGTAGAAATTCTCATGCCCTTTCCGACGGCGGTCTGCGCTGGGTAGTACGCGAAGATGAATCTGTGGGCTTCTTACGTGAGTCAAACAAAGAGCGGCTACTCATCATTGCATCGCGTGCGAAGTCTCGTTTAAAACTCGGGAAGTTAGTTGAAAAGGCGGAAGTTCTCTATGGACCTGTGTTGCGA
>JBJTHB010000136.1:0-2139 GCA_046094245.1 Actinomycetota bacterium | reverse complement strand
TGCTCCTATTGCTGCTGAAACTTATTCACTTGCCACAGTTGCATCCAATGTTGGCGATAACGATGGTGCGGTCACACGATTTGTCCTCGTTGGAAAACCAGGCAGCGTTCCACCAGCCACAGGTCACGATCGCACCTCGCTGGCAGCATTTATCGGCGCTGATCACGCGGGCGCGCTACTTGAGGTTTTGACTGAATTCTCAGTCCGCGGCGTGAATCTCACCTTCATCCAATCCCGCCCTACTGGACGCGAACTGGGCCACTATCACTTCATCATCGATGCAGAAGGCCACATAAACGAAGAACGTGTTGGTGATGCGCTGATGGGACTTCGTCGAATTTGTGAAGACGTGAGATATCTCGGTTCATATCCACGAGCAGATAAAATTGCTCCGACCACCACATCCGCAACCACAGACTCTTCTTTCGTTGAAGCTAGTTCATGGCTTGCATCTGTACGCGCAGGAGAGAAGATCTAAATGATCGATGTAAAAGTACTTCGAGATAACCCGGATTTAGTTCGGGCATCTCAAAAAGCGCGCGGTGAAGATGTGGCTTTGGTCGATAAAGCGCTGGCTGCTGATGAATTACGCCGTAATGCAATCGTGGAGTTCGAAGCGCTCCGGGCCGAACAGAACACACTATCTAAATCGGTCGGCGCGGCAAAAGGAGATGAGAAAACAGCTCTTCTAGAGAAAGCAAAAGGTTTATCAGCCGCGGTAAAAGAAGCAGAAGCGAAGAAAAATGCAACCGAAGCAGATTTCAAGGCAGTCGCGATGGAAATCTCAAACCTTGTTGACACAGCTGCACCTATTGGTGGCGAAGCAGATTTCACAGTCATTGAAGAAGTCGGAACACCGCGAAAGTTTGATTTCGAACCAAAAGATCATGTGGAGTTAGGAAAAATCCTTGCCGCAATCGACACCGAACGTGGCGCAAAAGTTTCAGGTGCACGTTTCTATTACCTCACTGGAGTTGGCGCACTTCTTGAATTAGCGCTCGTCAATTATGCAATCTCTATGGCCACCAAAGCAGGGTTCATTCCTGTCATTCCGCCAGTCTTGGTTAAACCTGCCGCAATGGAAGGTACGGGATTTCTTGGCCAAGCTGCCGAGAACGTCTTTCATTTGAAAGAGGACGATTTCTATTTAGTAGGAACAAGTGAAGTTCCACTAGCTGCGTATCACATGGATGAAATCTTGGATTCGAAATCACTTCCACTCCGCTATAGCGGTTACTCACCATGTTTCCGCCGCGAAGCGGGTTCGTATGGAAAAGATACTCGCGGCATCATCCGCGTTCATCAATTTGAAAAAGTTGAGATGTTCTCTTTCTGTGCGCCAGAAGATGCAGCTGAAGAACATAAGCGACTCTTGGCTTGGGAGAAGGATTTCCTTAACGCGATGGAGATTCCTTATCGCGTCATTGATGTTGCTACTGGCGATCTCGGCTCGAGCGCTAATCGTAAGTTTGATTGTGAAGCATGGATTCCCACTCAAAACGCATACCGCGAAGTCACGAGCACATCGAACTGCAGCGAATTCCAAGCGCGCCGACTTAATGTCAGAGTTCGTGGCGAGAACGGAACATCTCCGGTCGCAACCCTGAATGGCACACTTGTTGCAATCCCACGAATGATTGTTGCAATCTTAGAGAACCACCAACAAGCAGATGGTTCAGTCTTAGTACCTAAAGCGCTCCAACCATATTTAAATATGGATCGCTTTCTTCCGGTGAACAATTGAGCGATTTACACAAACGTCCAAAACTGATTGCAACAGATTTAGATGGCACAATCGTTCCGCACTACGGAAAAATCTCGCAACGAACAAAAGAAGCGTTCACTAACGCCCATAATCTAGGGATAGAGATTTTTTATGTCACGGGGCGTCCACCGCGTTGGATGCCGGAGATCGCAGAAACTTTTCCGTTTGGGAAAAGCATCTTAGGAAATGGCGCTTTGTATTATGACATTCACAATCAGAAGATCTTGGAAGAATGGTTGATGCCAGTTGATAACCAGATCCAAACCGTGAATCTGCTCCGACGAGCAATCCCCACGATCTCCTTTGCGGTTGAATCACATAACTATTTTCATCGGGAGAAAGCGTACGTTCCACGCTGGGATGTCGGCTTGGAC
>JBJTHB010000135.1:0-11132 GCA_046094245.1 Actinomycetota bacterium | reverse complement strand
TCTTCACATCGTCGACCTCGTTTGCAAACCCCGCAGTCACAATTTCTCGCACCTTCACTGAAGCTCGTTCTGGAATTGATGCAGCCTCGGTTGTGCCGTTTGTGGCTGCGCAATTTGTTGGCGCGCTGATCGCTATGATTTTGAAAAAGGCAGAGAAGAAATGTGAGTAAGCGAGCATCCGTTCTCTTTGTTTGTGTGCATAACGCTGGTCGCTCACAGATGGCTGCTGCGTACTTGAGTCACTTCGCAGGAGATTGGATCGAAGTGCGGAGCGCCGGTTCTGCCCCCGCTGACTCCATCAATCCCTCTGTTGTTTCGGCAATGTTGGAAGAAGGTATTGATATCAGCGCCGAAACGCCAAAGGTACTTACAACAAGCGCTGTCGAAAGTTCTGATGTCGTCATAACTATGGGTTGTGGCGATGCTTGTCCTTTCTTCCCTGGAAAGCGTTATCTCGATTGGAAATTGGATGACCCCGCGGGACAAGGTGTCGAAGCAGTGCGTCCGATACGAGATCAGATCAAGTCGCTCGTGAAGGAACTCATCACGACTCTCTAGAATCACCGCTTGTGGATGGCATTCTCGAGAAAGCAGCAGTACAACGCGCTCATAATGCGCTTCGCCTCCATTCGATGCCGGGAGAAATCAAGGTGCTCTCCGATAGCGCTCGAACCGCAGCTGAAGCGGCGGCTGCGCTAGGAATCGAAGTTGGACAGATTGCTTCCTCTATCGTCTTCAAACTCCCTAACGGCAACCCACTCCTCGTCATCACATCGGGACGACATCGCGTTGACACATCTGTAGTCGCTTCACTTTTGAAAGTCGAATCATTAGGTCGCGCTGATGCAGATTATGTGAAAGAAAGTTCTGGTTATTCGGTTGGTGGTGTCGCACCGATTGGTTGGACAAACCCTCCCGCTACAACCTTGATCGATGAGGCGCTCAAGGATTACGACGTTGTGTGGGCTGCTGCGGGACATCCACATGCGGTTTTCCCAACAACATTCACCGAATTACTTCACGCTTCGAATGCAACGCCCGCGAAAGTTGGCGATTAGATGTATCCATTGACGTATGAGATTTCCGGATCAGGCGATCCCCTGGTTCTCGTTCATGGAATGGGTTCAGCAAGCACTGCTTGGAAACCTATTCGCTCAGCTCTCAATAATGATTTCACTGTCATCACTCTCGATCTTCCAGGACATGGAAAGACCCCCTACAGCAAGGGACAACCCATGGATCCTCATTCGCTTGGCGTCTATGTTCTAGATGAACTCACAAATCTTGGCGTCGACCGTTTTCATCTGGCGGGGAATTCATTAGGTGGTTGGGTCTCACTCGAAATGGCGAGTTTTGTGCCAAACAGAGTGCGCTCACTTGTTGGTGTTGCCCCTGCTGGGTTATGGCTTAATCCATATAACGCACGTTATCCCGGAACTGCTATTGCTCGTTTTCTCGCGCGGTACACCGCCAAAATTGCTCCGACTGCACTTCATTTCGAGGCAGCGCGCAAGCTTGGTTTTTCTGATGTAAGTCCTCGCTGGAAAGATTTCAGCTACGAACTTTGCCTCGATGCGACAATTGCGATGTCAACGGCAGAAGGTTATTACCCAGCATGGGATGGAATGTTGATGAAAAGATTCGATAGCTTCATCCCAGAAAGTGTTCCGGTCACAATTATTTTCGGCGACACGGACAGGACTCTTCCTGCCACTACGTGTCAAGAACGTTCAATCGCACCGACGCATGCAAAATGGATCATCTTCCCCAGTACTGGACATGCGCCGATGTGGGATTCACCGCTGGATCTCATTGACGAGATTAAAAAGACAGCAGCCTTAGCTTCATGATTCGTATCTACTTCTGGAAAATCAAAAGCAGACACATACCTTGGGCAATTCTTCACATGGGTCTTGATCGCATCTCATTGTGGCGCGCTCGTGGAATCTCATTCTGGAAGCTATTGGGTGCAGGCAAAGGTGAGACGTTTACTCCACGGGATGCAGACCCGCGACGATGGGGATTGCTCATTGTGATTAATCCAGATGAATTAGCGGTTTTCGAAAATTCGCCGCTTCTTGCTCGGTGGAGAAAAAAAGCTGATTCTGAATTCTCAGCTGAACTCATTCCCATTTCCGTTCACGGTCAATGGTCGCGACGTACTCCTTTTGCGCAATTGGAGCCAGCAGCTAGGGATTGGAGCGGACCGGTTGCCGCGATCACCCGCGCGCGGATCAAGTGGCGGAAAAATCTCATCTTCTGGCGTTCCGTCCCTCCTGTCACACAGAGCCTTCATAGTTCAATAGGGCTGAAATTAGCCATCGGCATAGGTGAAGCGCCAATCGGACTACAGGGAACTCTTTCTATCTGGAATTCGGCTGAAGCGGTTCGAAATTTCGCCTATCGGGGTGAAGCGCATAAAGCAGCTATCGAAGCCACCCACCGAGAGAATTGGTATGCCGAGGAGATGTTTGCGCGCTTTGCTATCGCTCGAAGCTCAGGAGATTTGTAAGGCACAATAACCTTGTGTCGATTCGAAATTACCGTCCTCGACGTGATTCTCGGCGTTCAATCTCCCCTTCAAAGAATTTTATTCTGCTTACGGTCCTCACCGTTGCACTCGGTTTACAAATTTCTTATCCATTAGCCGACGGAGAAACGTTGCGACTTATCACCATCGCAACTGTCTACTGGGCAGCGGGCGCGATGTTGCTACATGCACTCTTTGCATATGGCTGGAACTACGCTTTACGTTTTCTCTTCATCACATTCTTCTATTCCCTTGTTGTCGAACAAGTTGGCGTTCGAACAACATGGCCATTCGGTAGTTATGAATATTCGCCAACTCTCGGTTATCAGATTTTCGGAGTGCCGCTCGTCGTTCCCTTTGCATGGATCATGATGGCGCATTCGGTATTCATCGCCGCGCGAAGACTTTCGCCGAAATTGGTTTTTTTAGTCGGTGGATATGGATTAATGGCCTGGGATTTGTTTCTTGATCCCCAAATGGTCTCCGCGGGACGATGGACATGGGAAGTTACTGGAAGTCACGTTCCCTTCCAGCCTGAGATTCCAATCTCAAATGCTTTTGGATGGTTGCTCGCTGGGATGGGTTTGATGGCGCTTCTGCACTTTGCACTTCCAAGCGAGAGAAGATCACTAGGTTCGAGTCGTGCGGTTCCAGAATTCTTCTTGGCTTGGACATGGATCAGTGGAATAGTCGCAAATCTCTTCTTCTTCGATCGCCCTGGCGTCGCGTTCCTTGGAGGCTTGACTTTGGGAGCGCTCGTCGTGAGCTATTTCCTGGCTGTTCGATATGGCCGTCGTGATTGATGATGGGATATCTGCTTAATCTCTCACTCTTTCTTGTTGTCGCAATGTTTCTCATCTCTCTCATAAATCTGCTCACAGTTCGAATAGTCAAGTCATCTACTTCTGCCAGCGTTTCAGAGCCGGTCTCCATCCTCGTACCTCTCCGAAATGAAGCAGAGAATGTATCTGGCGTAATTTCATCACTTCTCAACCAACGTGGGCTGGATGACTTTGAAATTATCGCTCTCGATGATTTCTCGACTGACTCGACACGTGAGTTATTGGATTCCCTGGCTGACGAAAGATTGCGAATCATGGACGGTTCATCTTTACCTTCGCAATGGCTGGGAAAGAATTTTGCCTGTCACCAGCTAGCTTCTTCGGCACGTGGAGAAATTCTGGTTTTCGTTGATGCAGATGTCCGTCTTTCACCTACGGCGGTAGCTTCATCTATCAATGCCATGACGAGATGGCGCTGGGACTTCATCTCGCCATATCCGCGTCAGATTGCAATATCTTTTCTGGAGAGAGTCGTTCAACCTCTCTTGCAATTGTCGTGGTTTGTCACACATCCTCTCAGGCTGGCCGAAGCGCTGCAACGAAGTTCGATGGTTGTTGCAAATGGACAATTTTTCTTGATGAAGCGAGCGGCATATTTCAGCTCCGGAGGACATGAAGCGATCAAGGATGAAGTTCTCGACGACCTTGAACTAGCTCGAGTGATGGTGCGCTCTGGCTTTAGAGGAGGAGTGGCTGAGGGCTCGGCAATCTCTAATTGTCGAATGTATTCGAATGCAAAAGATTTGATTGAGGGATATTCGAAATCTCAGTGGCGCGCATTCGTAAACAAGGGTGGAGCTTTGGTCGCAATCGTGTTGCTGTTTCTCACATCCATCTTGCCATTCGCGATGGGTATCACGGGTGAAATCAATGGTTGGTACGGTTATTTCGCTATCGTCTCCACCCGACTTTCTGTTGCTGCCCGAACCCGATCGACAATAAGTAGCGCATTACTCCATCCTTTGAGCGCCGCAATGTGGATTTACCTCATTGTCCTCTCTTGGATTCGCAAAGATAAAGGCACGTTAGTTTGGAAGGAAAGAGCGTTGTGAGTCATCATCGCCCTACGCGCTCCCCCAAGAAAATAGTTGTTATTGGCGCAGGAGTTGGTGGGTTGGCTTGCGCAGTTCGCTTAGCAAAAAAAGGTCACGCGGTAACGATCTTTGAAGCATCTGGTCATGTTGGTGGTAAATGCCGGACTGAATGGATCGATGGCTACGCCTTTGATACGGGTCCTTCGCTCTTGACGCTTCCTGCGGTTTATCGCGATCTTTTTCTCAAAACTGGAAAACGACTTGAGCACATCCTTACATTAGATCCTGTCGATCCATCCTTCACTTATATTTTTCACGATGGGAAGAAAATCACTTTCCCGAACTTATCCCACAATAGAACTGTCGCAGCAATCTCTGAGCAGCTGGGAGAAGATGTAGGGAAAGCGTGGCACGAGATTCTGCAGCGTGCGGAAGCGATGTGGGAGGCTTCGCGTGAGTCATTCATAGAAGGCGAACTCCGTTCACCACTTCAACTCCTTAAACGTCCACACTTACTTTCGGATTTGAAAACAA
Source organism: Actinomycetota bacterium (assembly GCA_046094245.1). Taxonomy (GTDB): domain Bacteria; phylum Actinomycetota; class Actinomycetes; order Nanopelagicales; family Nanopelagicaceae; genus MAG-120802. The sequence goes on along the minus strand of JBJTHB010000135.1, from coordinate 6,192 downwards.
TCGCACCACTAACCTCGTTGCGTTCATTGACCTCCTCGATAACCACAAATCCCTATCTCAATAAGATTATCGATCGATACGCGACATATACAGGTTCGGATCCTCGGAAGGTTCCTGCCGTATTGCTCACCATCGCTTTCGTCGAAGAAGCATTTGGGGCGTGGCATATCCAGGGCGGATTAGGCTCGCTTCCTTTATCTCTCGAAAAGCGAGCAAACGAATTGGGGATAGAGATTCATCTCAACACTCGTGTTTCTTCCATCAAGACAATTGGTGGAATAGCAAAGGGCGTAAAACTTCACGATGGTCGAGAAATCGAGGCAGATATCGTTGTTGCAAATGCCGATGCAGAAATCGTCTACAACTCGCTGTTGCCGCCGATGAAGGAGACACGACGCGCTCGAAAGGCGCTTCGTAAAGCCACCCCTTCCCTCTCTGGATTTAGCTTGTTATTAGGCTTGCGTGGAAAGTCAGATTTGAATCATCACACAGTCTTCTTTCCTGAGGATTATGACGATGAATTCGATGCGATTTTCCAACGTAGAGAACCAGTTCCGAATCCAGCTATCTATATCTGCAACCCACAAGATCCACTTATGGTGAAGAAAGAAAGTTCCGAGAGTTGGTTTGTCCTCATTAATGCACCACGCCATGAACCCGAAAATGGTTGCGACTGGACCTCTCCCGGGCTCAAAGAAAAATATGCCGACCACATTATCAATCTGATGGAGAGCAAGGGTCTACAGATTCGCTCACGTCTCGAGGTCTTGGAGATTAGAACGCCTGCCGATCTAGAGTCTCAAACTAATGCGCCAGGTGGTTCAATTTATGGAACTTCAAGCAATGGACCTCGTTCGGCTTTCCTCCGTGCAAAGAATCGCTCCGCAATCAAGAATCTCTATTGTGTTGGAGGTTCGGCGCATCCTGGTGGTGGATTACCGCTGGTAGGAATTAGCGCTGAGATTGTTGCAGAAGCGATCGAAGAACTTTCAGCACAGTAAGTGCTGAAAATACTTGCATCGCCATCCATACTCCGGATACGACGTCAACAATGTCAAGATCGAAAACTCTACCTACCAGTGCGATGAAGATGAATGTCGCACGAACTGGTCGTTCCGAAATGGTCACTACACCAATTTCATAAATGCCAAGACCTCCAGCGCGAGCACGCATATATTCTTGAGCGAAAGCAGCAAGCCAGGCCGTGAGAATGAATTGCCACGGTGCACCCAGTTGGAAGAGCCCGATCGCCCAAAGGGTTTCCACTATTCGATCAACAACCGAATCAAGGGCTGCGCCCCAACGCGTTACGCGTTGAGTAATAATCGCTAAGGTGCCATCGAGACCATCCGCCATGAGGGAAAGCACAAGAAAGGCGATCGCCCAATTCGAATCAATGTAATATAGATAAAAACCTGCGAATACTAAGGAAATGTAAGTCAAGCCATTTGGAGTAATTCTCACTTTGGCAAGAAAACGGCAGATTGTAAAACTTATCGTGAGCCAAACTCTCACAATTCCTTTGATTACGGCACCTCCATGCAACGCGCTCCAGTTTCTAAAGAACTCTTCTCGAGCGAGTTTGACACGAGTCATCGCAACCCAATTCGTTTCACAATTTCTAAGGTCGATATTGCGGAATTCATTGTATAAAAATGGATTCCAGGTACTCCATGGCTGAGAAGTTTTGCGCAAAGTTCGGTAGCAATCTCAATACCAATCGCTCGTACTTTATGTGGATCATTTTCTACTGAGGAGATGCGTGAATGAACTTCATTTGGAATTGGAGTTCCGGAAAGTTCTGCCATACGAGTGAGTTGAGCAACATTTGTGATGGGTAAGACCCCCGGGTAAACATCTAAATTTGATCCACGATCTCTCAAGCGTTCGACAAGTACGTTGTATTTATTGATGTCAAAGAAAAACTGTGTAGTTGCAAATGTTGCGCCACGTCTCTCTTTCTCCAGCAAGACATCGATATCTTTGTGAAAGTCTCCGTCTGATGCAGGATGACCGTCAGGAAATGCAGCGACACCAACTTCGAAACCTTTTTCACGCGCCAAAGAGACCAATTCATCCGAGTGATTAAATCCGTTTTCTGTCATCACCCAGGGAGCCCGAGGTCCTCCCTGCGGATCTCCTCGCAAAGCGAGAATTGATGTGATTCCAGCAGTGGAATACTGATCAAGAATTAACGAAATCTCACTCTTCGTTGAACCAACACATGTGAGGTGCGCAATCGTTGGGAATCCTGTACGAGCAGTTATCTCTGAAGTACATCGAATTGTTCGATCTCTGGTAGAACCGCCCGCGCCGTAGGTAACTGAGACAAAGTCTGGCGCTACGCCAACAAGTTCATCTACGGCACGCCACAATCGAGCTTCGCCAGACTCATCCTTTGGTGGGAAGAATTCGACTGAGAAGGTGGGCGCGCTAGACATATAGCGGGAGGGTACCGTTGCGCCGTGGCTTCCCAAGAACTATCGCAACTTCGCTCTGAGATTGATGGCGTCCTTGTCGACTTCACCCATACCCGAAGCAAGGCACTTGTCGATATTGGATCAGAATTGCAGCCAGTTGCTGCTGCCATGACCGAATTCATCACAGATGGCGGCAAGCGCTTCCGCCCCATCTTTGCATATCTCGGATATCTGGGAACGGGAGCTGCGCCACGCCATGAGATTCTCAAAGCATGCACCGCACTAGAACTTGTACATGTTTGTGCGCTGATCCATGACGATGTCATGGATGGATCAGATACTCGTCGCAACAAACCCGCAATCCACAAATTGTTCCAAGCTCTTCATGATGAGTCTTCGTACCAAGGTAACTCAGAAAGATTTGGTCTCGCATCAGCAATCCTGTTGGGAGATCTAGCACTCGTGTGGGCGGATCGACTCTTGGTCGAATCAGGAGTATCGCGTGAAGAATTCATCAGCGCTCAAGAAGTTTTCTCCGATATGCGAGATGAGTTGATGGCCGGTCAATATCTAGATGTCCTTGAAGGCGCCCTTGCCACAACCAGTGTTGAACGATCTCTCAAAGTTGCTCGATTTAAATCGGGTAAATATTCGATAGAGAGACCACTTCATTTCGGAGCGGCGCTTGCAGGCAAGACAGAGTTCAATGAGACATATTCGAAGTTTGGACTTCCACTTGGAGAAGCTTTTCAACTTCGAGATGACGTTTTGGGAGTCTTCGGAGATCCGAAAGTAACAGGCAAACCCGCTGGGGACGATATTCGCGAAGGTAAGCGAACGGTCCTCGTCGCTGTGACAATGGAAAATTCAACTCCTGCTGAACGAAAGATTGTTACATCGGCTCTTGGGAATCAATTTCTAACCGATTTAGAAGTGCAAGAGATCCAAGAAATCATCAAAGCCACTGGGGCTCTTACAGAAGTTGAGAAGCTCATCACAGACCTCACTGAGGACGCAATTTCTGCGTTGCGGCATTCCGCAGTCGAAGGAAGGATTGCCAACGTCCTAGAAGAAATGGCGATTATCGCAACCCAACGGAGCGTGTGACGTGCGTACTGTAAAAGGAAAGACTGATCATGTTGTAGTCGTTGGCGCAGGACTAGCTGGCCTGAGCACCGCACTTCGACTTGCAGGCGCAGGGCGAAAAGTAACGGTCATTGAAAGAGAATCAGTTCCAGGTGGCCGTAACGGGTTACTGAATAAAGATGGTTATTCCTTTGACACTGGTCCGACCGTTTTGACTATGCCTGACTTGATTTCTGATGCATTGAATTGCGTTGGAGAGAAATTAGAAGATTGGCTCGATCTCATTCCACTTCAACCTCTCTACCGTGCTTTCTATGCCGATGGATCACAACTCGATGTCCACGCAAATACCGCGCAAATGGAAGCAGAAATTGAAAAGGTAATTGGGCCAGAAGAAGCACTTGGTTACAGACGCTACGTTGATTTCGTCACGAAGCTGTACAAGTATGAAATGAATGACTTTATCGATCGCAATATCGACACACCCTTCAACCTCTTGACACCAAATCTTGCACGTTTGATTGCGCTTGGTGGATTTCGAAGACTGGCGCCAAAAGTTTCTCAATTTCTAAAGGATCCTCGCACTCAAAAGGTCTATTCCTTCCAGGCAATGTATGCGGGAGTCTCGCCCCAACAAGCGCTCGCAATCTACGCGGTCATTGCGTACATGGATTCAGTCAACGGAGTTTTTTTCCCGAAAGGTGGAATGCATGCAGTGCCCCGTGCGCTCGCAGGAGCTGCGGAGAAACATGGCGTCACATTCCGCTACAACACCACAGTCGATCGAATTGAGAAAAAGGGTTCTCGCGCCTCGGCTGTTGTGACCTCCAATGGCGAACGCATCGAATGCGACGTTGTTGTGCTCAATCCAGATCTTCCGGTTGCATGGCGTGATTTACTCGGAAAGAGCCCCCTTTCCGTCAAGCGCTTGAACTACTCACCTTCATGCGTCACGATTCTTGCCGGCTCATCCAAGAGTTACGATCATTTAGCGCATCACAACATCCACTTTGGCGAATCATGGGATGGCGTATTTGATGAATTAATAAAGAAGCGAACGTTAATGACAGACCCAAGTTTGCTCGTAACGGTCCCCTCAAAAGATGATCCATCGCTAGCTCCAAAGAATAAACACAGTTATTACATTCTCTTTCCAACACCCAATCTTGATGCCGATATCGATTGGAAGAAGATGAAGAACATCTATAAAGATCAGATGTATGCCACCATGGAAGAACGTGGTTACACCGACTTCGCTGATTCAGTTGAAGTGGAGCATGTGACAACTCCACTTGAATGGGAAGAAATGGGACTGGAGCGTGGCGCCCCATTTGCCAGTGCGCATACTTTCTTCCAAACGGGACCATTCCGCCCAAGAAACATGGCCGCTGGTTTCGACAATGTCGTCTTTACTGGCAGCGGAACCCAACCTGGAGTGGGAGTTCCGATGGTATTGATTTCTGGTCGACTTGCTGCCGAGAGAATCGTCGGTCCTGTCCGTTAACTATGGATGAGTTAACTGCTGCTGGTATAACCGAACCCGCGCTCCGAGAGTCATATAAAGAGTGCAAACGTCTCAACGCACAACACGGCAAGACGTATTACCTAGCGACTTTACTTCTACCAAAAGCAAAACGTCCTCACGTCCATGCCCTATACGGTTTTGCACGGTATGCCGATGAGATTGTTGATGACTTAGGTTCGACTCTCAGTCTTAAGGAGAAAAGAGATTCACTCGAGCGTTGGAGTGAACAATTACTCCAAGACATCGCTCATGGACGGAGCCATGACCACATAGGTCGCGCTCTCGTGGACACCGTTCGTCGATTCGATATTCCGATCGCCTATTTCGAAGCCTTCCTGCATTCGATGTCGATGGACCTCACAGTGACGGAATATGAGACGTATGAAGATTTACTGGAATATGTTTATGGTTCAGCAGCCGTAATCGGACTACAGATGGTTCATGTACTTGGAACAATCGAAGGGAAGAAATCAAAAGCGTTGATTCCAGCAGAAAAACTTGGAATTGCTTTTCAACTGGCAAACTTCATCCGAGATGTCGGAGAAGATCTCGAGCGCGGGCGAGTCTATTTGCCAATGAACGAATTGAAAGCACACGGCGTAACTCGAGCGATGCTAGAAAATCGAAAGCTTACGCCTCAGATTATTGAAGCGTTGAAGTTCCAGATTGCGCGAGTCCGCGGATTGCAGAATGAAGCCAACGCCGGAATCAACCTCTTATCCCCTGATGCCCGGCCCTGTATTCGGGCAGCAAGCGAGTTGTACTGCGGGATAGTCGATGAAGTAGAGAAGATTGATTACAACGTCTTCGAAAAACGTGCAAAGACTTCAAAGTTGAGGCGCGCATCCGTTGCCTTTCCGGCGTGGATTCAAGCGCTGGCTGCTCGCTAGCTTCGCTGCACTCCTCGTTTACCCCAGTAAATCCAGAGCGAAATCGTCATGGTAATCATCGCAAATCCAAAGAAAAGATCTTCAACTGGAGCGGCTGCGATTCGCGTTCCGATAATGGCATCCTCTGCATAGGTAAGAATCCCTCGCGAAGTTAGCCACCAATTCGTGATCAGTTGAAAGAAAAGCATGATTCCATAGGCGTTCCAGAAACTCTTTCGAGTGACCATTCGGGATTTTGTGCCAAATAGATCAAAAAGAATGGCAATCAGAG
>JBJTHB010000134.1:0-4693 GCA_046094245.1 Actinomycetota bacterium | reverse complement strand
AGAAATTGATTGAAATCGCAGCAAAGATTCAGACGGTACAATCACTCCGTCAGAAGTTAGAAGATGAGTGGTTGGAGCTCAGTGGAAAAATCAGCGAATAAGCATCTTCGCCTCGATGCGCTTGCTGCAATCTCGGGTGTGTTGATTGCGCTCCAAGCTCGCGCTAATGGCGAACTTTCCCATCAACTCGATAATGCCCCGCAAGCTGCACTTGTTTCATTCTCATCTGGCCTCTTCTTTGTGGCGATCTATGCTGCATTTAGTCCGGCAGTGAAGGCGGGACTTTCTCGACTTCGAAGCGCAGTTCGCAGTGGGGAACTGCCACGTTGGCGACTCTTGGCCGGCGCACTTGGTGGCTCGTTTGTGGCGATTCAAACCGGTGTGGTCCCACTCATTGGTGTGGCTGTCTATTCGGTCGCGTCCATCGCTGGGCAGACTGCGACCTCACTGATCGTCGATCGAATTGGACTAACCGGTGGTGGTCCAAAGTTGATTTCTCCACGTCGCGTCGGCGCCGCACTCATCACAGTTGTCGCAGTTCTTATCTCGGTTGCCGACAAGATTGAAGCGCATTCATTCTCATTTTTTGCAGTCCTTCTTGCAGTAATCGCTGGCGCACTTGTGGGTGTCCAACGCGCATTGAATGGCCAGATCAACGAATACTCCAATCAGAGTTATGCGACTTCGCTTCTAAATTTCATCACCGGTACTTCTTTTCTCGTCCTCTTTATCGTAATTCTTGCGCTTTTTGGTCGAATTGAATTACAGCCCTTGCCTAGTGGACCGTGGTGGATTTACACCGGAGGAGTTATTGGGGTCATTTACATCGCATTCACTTCGCTTATTGTGCAACACCTTGGTGTGCTTACATTTACACTCTTTAGCGTTGGTGGCCAACTCTTCGGCTCTTTGCTCCTTGACCTGTATGCCCCAAGCAAAGGAGTAAGCGTAAGTTGGTTTTTGGTCACTGGAATTGCAACGACCTACATCGGAGTTGTGGTTGGTGGCGCTCGTCAGTCGCGCTTGGAGCGTAAGTAATTCCTGATTGTTAGCGCAATGGTTAAAAGAATAAAGAAAGCAGCGATAGCGCGCGAGGAATCTTTAAGGACAGGGATTGATGCTGCGAAATATCCGAGCATCGTGATTCCTACACCCCATAAGAAAGCACCTAGCGCGTTTGCTGCGAGGAATTTGTAGTAATTCATCTTCCCGATGCCAGCAATCGGTGGCATGAAAGTGCGGATCCACGGATAGAAGCGAGCCAGAATTACCGCGCTCCACCCGTACTTCTCATAGAAATCTTCGGAACGTTTCACCATTCGATCGATGCGGGGCGATGAGCGTTTTTCCAAATATGCCCGCCCGTATTTTCTTCCTAAGACATATCCAACTTGATCCCCGAGGAATGCCGCAATAAAGATAATGGTGACTAAGAAGACGATATTTGTGTCATCACGAGTGGCTGCGATAAGCCCGGCCGCAAAGAGGATTGAATCGCCGGGAAGGAAGAAAGCAATGAGAATTCCCGTTTCGATAAAGACAATTGCGCCCATGGCCACATAGATGAAGAAGGGCGTAGAGGTATCGAGGTACTGCTGTACCCAATCAGCAATCGACAATTAGCAGCGCTCCTTGACGGCATCTGCGACAGCTTTGACGACATTGGGATCAAAGACACTTGGGACGATAAATGAAGCGTTGAGTTGTTGTTCTGTGACGCATGATGCGATGGCATGTGCACAAGCAACTAAGAGCTCATCCGTAATCTTCGAAGCTCCTGCATCCAGAAGTCCACGGAATATCCCAGGGAAGGCAAGAACATTATTGATTTGGTTTGGCTGATCACTTCTACCGGTCGCAACCACAGCAGCGTGCTTTCGCGCTAAGACTGGATCAATCTCTGGGTCGGGATTTGCTAAGGCAAAGACGATTGCATCTTTTGCCATAGATTCCACCGCAGCTTCACTCACGATATTCGGCGCACTTACGCCAATGAAGATATCAGCGCCCTTGAGCGCTTCGTTCAAACTTCCAGCAAACTGATTGGGGTTGCAATGCTCGATGAACCATTCACGCATCTCGTTATTTGCAGAACTCTTCTTGTTAATTACGCCATTGCTATCAAAACCAATGATGTTTGTGGCGCCCGCAAGAATGAGAAGGCGCGCGATTGCAGTGCCGGCAGCCCCCGCTCCACTCAAGACGATGGTGGTCTTTGAGAGATCCTTCTTCACGAGTTTCAATGCATTACTCAACGCAGCAAGAACTACGACGGCTGTGCCATGTTGGTCGTCATGGAAGACCGGAATATCTAAAAGCTCACGTAGACGAGCTTCGATTTCAAAACAACGAGGGGCGGAGATATCTTCGAGATTGAGTCCACCGTACACGGGTGCAATTAATTGGACAGTGCGGACAATTTCATCAACATCTTGGGTATCAAGACAGACCGGCCACGCATCAACATCTGCAAAGCGTTTGAAGAGCGCAGCTTTACCTTCCATCACCGGAAGAGCAGCCGCTGGACCAAGATTTCCGAGACCAAGGACTGCTGATCCATCAGTCACAACCGCGACGGTATTGCGTTTGATTGTGAGGCGGCGGGCATCGGAGGGGTCCTTAGCGATCGCCTGACAGATGCGCGCAACGCCAGGAGTGTATGCGCGAGAGAGGTCATCGCGGGTCTTCAAAGGAACTTTTGATTGCACCTCGAGCTTTCCGCCCAGGTGCAATAAGAAGGTTCGATCGGAAACTTTACGAACTTTTAAGATAGGTGATGCGCTCAGCGCAACAGTTATTTTTTCTGCGTGGTCAGCATCGATTGCATTACACGTTACATCGATAACAACATTATCCAATTGTGAATCTGCAACATCGAGCGCAGTAATAGTGGCGCCTTCGCGCGAGATGATCGTGGTGATCTCAGCTACTGGTTGAAATTCTGGGCGTCCCTCAACGCGGATTGTGATGCCATAACCCGGGGATGTGGTTGCCATTTAGACGACTCCGTAAAGTCGATCTCCTGCATCGCCCAAGCCAGGGACGATATATCCATGTTCATTGAGCTTCTCATCCATCGCACCAGTAACGATTGTGATGGGGAAATCTGAATTTGAGAATGCGCGCTCGATGGTCTTCACACCTTCAGGAGCCGCAAGCAAGCAGATTGCAGTGATGTCTTGAGCGCCACGTTCAATGAGGTAATTCATCGCAGCAACCAAAGTTCCGCCCGTAGCCAACATTGGATCCAACACGTAACACTGGCGACCACTGAGATCCTCAGGCAAACGGTTTGCGTAGGTAGATGCCTGAAGAGTCTTCTCATCACGCACCATTCCAAGGAATCCAACTTCAGCACTCGGGAGTACACGCATCATTCCTTCGAGCATTCCAAGGCCAGCGCGGAGAATGGGAACAACGACGGGGCGAGGTGTTGAGAGTGTTGCGCCTTCAGTAGGGGCTACAGGAGTCTCGATCCGAACCTTCGTGATTTTCACTTCACGCGTTGCTTCATATGCAAGGAGTGTTACTAGCTCTTCAACGAGGTGCCGGAAAACTTGGGAATTCGTGTTCTTATCGCGAAGTACCGTCAATTTATGAGTTATAAGCGGGTGATTTACGACGTGTACTTTCATGGCGACACTTTACTACCAGTCATAACGGTGGAACTATGAGGCATTGCATTTCTTTGGCGCGGGGAGGTGTGAGATGGAAGACGAAACCCTTGAGTTTGCGTTACTTGCCTGGCGTGATGATGGCCATTGGAGAACCTCACAATTACCTGACGATGCGACGAGTGATATTGGCGTCGTGCTTGATGCGCTCCGTGCACAACAAGTTGATGGTGGGGCGATTGCTATGTTGTCGATTGATGATCAGTTCTTCATCATCATCCGCCAAATCGGCGCCAAGATGCAAATGGTTTTGAGTGATGTGATGACCGCACTTGATTATGAAATTGCCGCTGAAGTTTTGGAGTTAAGCGATATCGACTTTCCAGCTGAAGATGATGCAGATGAGCCGGCTGGTGACCTCAATATCTTCGCAGATCTCGGCTTAGATGCGATGGAACTTCAGATGATCTGCGATGATGATGAGATGTTCCCGGATGAACAACTGGAAGTAATCTCGCGCCGAATCGGATTTGGCGATCAGTTCGTTGAATTAATGGAAAAGATTTAAATGGATTATGAACGCGCGATGCGCGTCGCTTTAGAGCGCGCGCGATTTGGAGCGACTGCAAGTGGTGATGTCCCAGTTGGCGCTGTGATGCTCAATAAGAATGGCGAGATCATCGCTCTTGGTAATAATCAACGGGAGTTGTTGCGCGATCCATTGGGGCATGCAGAGATTGTGGCGATAAAGGCGGCTGCTCGTTCGCTTGGTTCGTGGCGGTTAGAGGAATGTACGTTAGTTGTGACGCTTGAGCCATGTGTTATGTGTGCTGGTGCCATTATGCAATCAAGGATTCCTCGTGTTGTTTTTGGTGCATGGGATGAAAAAGCTGGTGCAGCAGGTTCAATGTGGGACCTACTTCGTGATCCTCGTGCGCTGCATAAAGTCGAAGTCATTCCTGATGTCTTGAAAGACGAATGTGCTGCGCTGTTGAAAGAGTTCTTTCTCGAACAGCGAAATTAGAACTTCCTAGAACCTCGCGTATAGTCGCCCACGGTGGCGTGTCCGAGCGGCCTAA
>JBJTHB010000133.1:0-2091 GCA_046094245.1 Actinomycetota bacterium | reverse complement strand
GGCGAAACCGGAGTTACGCGATTAGGAGTGGACCTATAGGTCTCTTGATGATGCGTTGTATTAAACATGGGAGTTTCGGGACTTCCCAAATACGGATCAGAAGATCCGATTTGTTGGTACCACACCCCTGTTCTAAATCATTCACTTGAAAACTTGCTAATGGGAGTTTACTCCTGGGTATTCAGTGCAGTCAAGAGATGGGTTTTGTGCGTGGCTTACGCGTAAAACTAGCGCATGAATAAATTTCGCAACCTACGGGTTGTGAAATACAGACCACACACAATCGTCACAGCGAAATAACTTATGTGTACCAAAGTTCCAGAATCGAGATTACTAAACCAAATATCGCGGACCAATTCGATTCCGTGCCACGAAGGCATTAATCGAATGATGAACTCTAACCAATCTGGATATACAGAAATCGGATAAAGGGAACCAGAGAATAGAAACATTGGTAACAAGACAATATTGATCATTCCCATTTGTTGGTAAGTCTTGAAGTACGACGTGATTGCCATGCCAAAGGAAGCAAAACCAAACGCGATAAACACTGCCGCAGGAATCGCCAATATGGCTGAAACTCCTGGCACTAGTCCAAGCGGTGCAGTAATTGCCATAAATGCAAGCGCATATGAAAGTCCGCGCATCAACGCCCAAGTAATTTCGCCGAGAGCTACATCAAGTGGCCCGAGTGGAGTTGCGAGCATGCCTTGGTAGAGCTTGCTTTCGTTGAGTTTGAAGAAGACATTCCAAGTCGAGTCGTAAATCGCGCCATTCATAGCGCTTGTGGCTAGAAGTCCGGGCGCGATGAAGACGGTGTAATCGATTGTGCGGTTACCAACATTTATATTGCCAATGAGCTCGCCCATGCCGTAACCAAAGGCCAACAGATAGAGAACAGGTTCGATAAATCCGGTAGCGATAGGAACCCAAGTGGAGGATCGAAGCGCAATTAGTGAGCGTTCGATGATCGCTCGCGCACGACCGGCATAGAGCTGGTGACCCAAACGGTTTGCACGTGCGTCTGCGATTTGGACCGCGTTACTCATCGCGCCAACCTCTCGCTAAAGATCTTCTGGGCGAAAGTAAGACCTAAAGACATCATGATGGTGAGATATCCAAAATGAATCAGCAACATCAAAGGTGAAACTGGATATCCATACGAGAAATGGCGACCTAACTCTGTGGCATGCCACAAAGGCGAGATCCAACCGATGGGCTGTAGGTAAATCGGCATATTTGTGAGGGGGAAAAATGTTCCAGAAAACAAGAACATCGGCATGATGATGAGGCGACCAAGGATGGTCATGAAGTAATCCTCATTCTTAACTTTTGCAGTAATCGCCATAATTGTGGCGCCAAATGCACCGGCTGCGAACATCGTGATGGGAACTACATCCCATGATTCTGAAATGGTGACTACGCCAAATGCAATCAGCAGAACCCAGTAACAGACCACAGTAAAAGTGACGCGGAGCATTGCAGCAAGAAAAACACCGATTGCAATCTGTCCACCAGTAATGGGCGTTGCATTCATTGCAAAGAAGAGTTTGCGCCACTTGAAACCTTCCATGACAGGAAACATGGTTTCATCCATCGCGCCTGTGAGGGCTGCGCTAGCAAGTAGAGCGGGAGCGATGAAAGTTATGTATTCCACGCCGCCGGTGCCCGAAGTGCCCGAGTTCTGATTGACCAGCACGCCAACGCCGATTCCAATGGCAATGAGATAAAAGAGTGGATTACCAATCGCAACGATGGCGATGATGCCTTTCCACTTACTCATCTGATTGATGCGAGCCTCGGCAATGTATGCAGCGCCGATGCTGCGAATACGCGGGACGTTAATTCCAGAGTTCATGAGACTTATTCGATCAGTGAGCGACCAGTAAGACGCAAGAAGACATCTTCCAATGATGAACGACGCACTAAAGAAGTTGTGGGATGAAGTTTCTTCGCCACAATCTCCTCTAGGAGTGCTTCACCATCGTCGACATACATCAAGATTCGATCAGGGAGCTCTTCGATCCGTGGGCACATCTGGCGAAGTATTGGCGCTACTTCCTTATTGCGTTCCGAGCCAAATCGAACTTC
>JBJTHB010000132.1:0-9800 GCA_046094245.1 Actinomycetota bacterium | reverse complement strand
ATCTACAGAAACGAGACCTGAGGTGGACTCGAAGTATGTCTAGTCAAGCACTCGATCTGAGATTTGAGAAGAACATTGCAGCAATTTATCGCTGGGTTCGTGGGTCGAATGCGTCACGTATTGCATCTCCTACGAGATTGTAGGCCAAAACGACTATGACCAGCGAGCCCGCAACGATCAAGAAAAAGCTAGGCATGGCAGTCACAAAGCGTGAAGCGTTGGATAGGAGAATTCCCCACGTCGATGCCGGTGGCTGGATTCCAAGGCCTAAGAATGAATAGACCGACTCGGCAGCGAGATATCCAGGCAATGAGAGGGATACAACGACGATCACGGGGGCCCAGACGTTAGGCACGATTTCTTTCATGATGATTCGACTGCGTTTAGCTCCCATCGCTTGAGCGGCGGTGATGTAATCACGTTCACGAATACTCATTACTTGTGAGCGAATCAATCGTGAAAAGCCTGGCCAGCCAAAGAATGACAAGAAGAAGATGAGAAAGACAACACGCGCGAAATTATCTCCGCCAACCCCCCACCCTTGAATTCGTTGGACGACGGGAGTACTCAAAGCGACAATCATGAAAAATGCAGGGAAGGCCAAGAAGAAATCAGTAAAGCGACCAAGTGCATTATCAACGCGGCCGCGGAAGAAACCGCCGACAATGCCGACAAAAAGTCCAATAGTGAGAGCGAGCGCAGTTGTGAGGAATGCAACCAAGAATGAAATGCGAGAACCGTAGAGAAGTTGTGCAAGGAGGTCGCGTCCAGTTCCGGGGATTAATCCAAGTGGATGATCAAGACTGATTCCACCGTTGGGTAACTTCGGAACTCCACTGGAATCAAGTGCCTCGAGATTCAACGTATTTGGATCAATGCCAAGAATGCGACAGACGATTGGAGCAAAAGCAGATAACGATAAAATGGTGAGGCTGATGATTGCGGCCACAACGCCAACTTTGTTCCGCTTGAATCTCATCCAGGCAATTTGACCAGGACTGCGACCTGCAATTTCAGGGTGAACAGTCTCAAGTTGATCGCTCATAATTCCTTTCGGACAGACCTTTGTTGCCTATTCGTAATCTCGAGCAATAAAGGTAGCCCATTGACCGAGAGCAATCAACGCTCCGCGGCTATACTTGCGCTCTGAATTAACGCGCAGTTCCTATTTACGCGGAGGCTCTCATGACAAGGAAAATAATCGCTGGTCTTACTTCTCTATTTCTCACATTCACTCTCGCAAGCTGTGGTGGATCGGAAACGGCCGAAGGTCCTAGCCAGGAGAATCAAGAGTTAGTTGAAGCCCCACAACAAGAAGTCCAAGCCTCAGGCGGTTTCGATAGCGAAATCAAACTCCCCACGGGCGAGAGTTACGTCCTCTCCTCTCCTTCCAAGTTCACCCCAGGCCAGTTTGCTTCCGGAATCGTTCCTGGACAATCGAATTATCGATTTGAAGTCACCGCAAATAACGGTGGGACAGCAGATTTGGATCTCGCAATCCTTATTGTTCAAGGAAGTACTTCAAGTGGCGCATGCGTAGATGTCTTCGACGGAGATAACAATATCGGCGGAGCGCCTATCGAACCGCTCGCTGCTGGAAAATCCCTCACCTTTACCTGGGCGCTTTCCTGTCCAGGAAAAGCTGGAGATGAACTCTCTGTAACTTTGTTGAGTGGAGAGACAGCGCTAATCGAAGCTAAAGGAACTCTTAGCTAACTTTGCGTTTGGCGAAATCTTTCTGTGCTGATTTCATAATTGCAATCGGGACGAGAGACCCAAGAATCATGAGCGCTAACCATTCATTGGTGTAACCACGCCCGATGAGAACGCCAACGAGTGCGGGGCCAAAGACTCCTGCGACATTCCATTGCATACCTGAGATTGCGTTGTAGCGACCTCGTAGATTCTCCGGCGCTAGCTCATTCGCAACTGCAGGAAGTGTGGGCGACCAGATCATTTCTCCGACCGCAAAGATAACTTGGCTAATTGCGATGAGCGCTCCTGCAGTGAAGCCTTGAGCAAACGCTGATACTGCAACAACAGCCCATGACAACGCCCAGATCCATCCCAACCAAGGAAGAACTTCAAACTTATCGCGTGGCGAGATAATGCGAAGGACAGTTCCTTGTAGCAAGAAAATAGCGACAGTATTCGCAGTTAAAACTATTCCGAGCCATTTCGGCGAAAGGTCCAGGTGCTGGGTGATGAAGATAGCAAGTCCACCATTGAGCGATGCGTAGCCGAAGATTGTGTAAATCAATCCTCCCCCAGTGATTTTGAGGAATACGCGATCTCGGAAAACTTCCTTGTATCCACCAGATTCCTTTGCTCGCTCCTCAGGAGATGTATGGAAATCGCCTTTGATGCCAGCAATCACGAACAAATAGATGATGTATGACAGCCCATCCAAGATGTACAAAGTTTGGAAACTAACGAGGTCACCCTCCCGGATGATGGATGCTGCAAAGATTCCCCCGACGCCAATTGCCAGATTAAAAAGCATGAAATTCAGGGCAAACACTTTCTGCCGATGCTCTTCTGGTGAAGCGCGCGAAATCATCACGGTTTGAGGTGGCCAAATCATCAAGGTTCCAAGTGCACTCATTGTTGCGACGATTAGTGCTTCAGTATGAGTGGTGACAATTGACCACAAAGCGACTCCACTTCCTTCGAACAACAGACCAATGATGATTATTTTCTTTGGTCCGTATCGGTCTACCAACCATCCTGTTGGGCCAGAGAAAGTTATAGAAACAATCGCGATGTAAGAGAGGATGAAGCCACCGAAGGTGTTG
Source organism: Actinomycetota bacterium (assembly GCA_046094245.1). Lineage (GTDB taxonomy): Bacteria > Actinomycetota > Actinomycetes > Nanopelagicales > Nanopelagicaceae > MAG-120802. The sequence goes on along the minus strand of JBJTHB010000132.1, from coordinate 7,005 downwards.
GTGAAGCCTCGAATGTCGTGCAGATAGACCAACAACAATGAAAGCGTCATGCCAGTTCCTAGACCGCTCATAAAGTTGCCAAAAAAGAGGCGACGCAATACTGGAGTGAGGACATCGGAATAATCTCCGAAAACAAAAGTAAGAATCTTCCCGGGCGCAGACCTCATGACTTCACCCTAGTCGCTTCCAGCGGTAGGGTGCATGCGTGATTACTAAGGTTGATGAAGATTTCTTAGCGCTGCCACTCGCATCTGTATCTGATGCTGCTATTTCCGCTGCTACATCAGCGGGTGCATCTCATGTCGATGTGCGAATCGAACGTACTCGAACTGGCTACCTATCGCTGCGAGACGCTAAGCCAGAAACACAATCCGATGAGACAAATTTTGGAATCGGCGTTCGCGTAATCGTCAATGGAGCTTGGGGGTTCGCATCCTCTCCTGATGTCTCCGTGGATTCAGCCAAAAAACTTGCACTTACATCCGTGGTAATGGCAAAGACCTCAAAACCGCTCTCCACTTCGGAAATTTCACTCGCTCCTGAACCGGTGTATTCAAACCAAACCTGGGTTTCAGCCTATGAGATTGATCCTTTTGCAGTTTCCGATGCGGAAAAGAAGGAACGCCTCGCATCACTAAGTTCGAAACTACTCTCCTCAAAATTAGTTAACCATTCAAGTGCGCATACGATGTACGTGAAAGAGCAGAAACATTACGCAGATTCTGCGGGTACCAGCACTACCCAACAACGCGTACGCGTTCAAACGCAGATTGAAGCAATCTCGATTGGCGCACATGGATTCGAATCAATGCGCACGCTCGCTCAACCTGCTGCCTATGGTTGGGAATGGATGAACAATTCGGTTTGGAATTGGGATGATGAAATTGACCACCTCCCTGCTCTACTTGATGAGAAAGTGAAATCACCCTCAGTTGAACCAGGTCGATATGACCTCTTGATTCATCCCTCTAATCTCTGGCTAACAATTCACGAGTCAATCGGCCATGCGACCGAACTTGATCGTGCGATTGGATATGAAGCCAATTACGCCGGAACATCATTCGCCACCCCCGACAAACTCGGCACTATGAAATACGGCTCCGCCTTAATGAATGTCACAGGAGATAGAAACACCGAACACGGCTTGAGCACTGTGGGATGGGATGACGAAGGCGTTGCCGCCCAGAAGTGGGATATCGTCAAAGATGGCGTGCTAGTTGGCTATCAACTAGATCGTCGTATCGCCGCCCACGTCAATCAATCTCGCAGCAATGGTTGCGCGTTTGCAGATTCACCGGCGCATGTCCCTATCCAACGTATGCCAAACGTCTCGCTCCAACCGAACCCCACAGGTCCAACGCTTGATGCATTGATTGAATCTGTTGATGATGGCATCTATATCTTGGGCGACAAATCGTGGTCAATTGATATGCAACGTTACAACTTCCAATTTACCGGCCAACAATTCCATCGCATCAAAAATGGAAAAATCGTTGGCCAGCTCAAAGATGTCGCATATCAAGCAACAACCACTGACTTCTGGGGTTCGATGAAAACTGTTGGCGGGCCATCCACGTATGTCCTAGGCGGCGCATTCAATTGCGGTAAAGCGCAGCCTGGACAAATTGCTGCAGTTAGCCATGGTTGCCCAGCTGCAGTCTTCGACAAGATCAATGTTCTCAACACTGTTGCGGAGGCCGGCAAATGATTTCAGCCCAAGATCTCGTTGAAAAAATCCTTGCTCGCGCGACTACAGATGATTGCATCGTTGTTGTCAAAGATAAGACGCAAGCTAATCTACGTTGGGCCAGCAGTACTCTTACTACTAATGGCGTAATTCAAGAGCGCAACGTCACCGTTATTGCTTTTGTTGCTGTCAATGGCGCGATGGCATCCGGTGCAGTAACTCGCACAAATGTTGATGAGACAGATTTTGACGCGCTCTTGTCAGAAGCAAAAACAGCTGCGCTCGCCTCGGGCCCAGCAGAAGACTTTGCTCCACTAGCTCGCGATGTTGAGTTCGGAAATTGGAGCGCGCCTCATACCCCAACGGGCCCCGATGTCTTCTCTACTTTTGCACCTGACTTGGGCGAAATGATGCGACGTTCCCAAAGCGATTCCATCGAACTCTTCGGATATGCCGAACATACGCATCAAACAATCTGGGTCGGCTCTAAAAGTGGAATGCGTCTGCGTCATGATTCACCCGTTGGCCGCGTCGAGATGACTGGAAAGTCTCATGGCCGATCACGTTCCACGTGGGATGGAATTGAAACTCATGACTTCTCCAATGTTTCTGTGGCCACAATCGATAAGAACATTCGTCAAAGATTGGCCTGGCAAGAGAAGAAGATCGATCTCGCCGCAGGTCGCTACGACACAGTTCTTCCATCAGGTTCGGTCGCTGATCTTTACGTCTACATGATGTGGGTGGCAGGTGCCCGTGATGCATTCGAAGGCCAGAGTGTCTTCTCGAAGAAAGGTGGCGGAACTCGCGTCGGAGAGAAACTTTCCAATGTCGGGCTCCAACTCTTTAGCGACTCTGCCCATCCACAACTTTCGGGCGCTCCATTCGTATCTGCTTCTGCAAGTAGCCCCTTCACTTCAGTCTTCGACAACGGGCAGAAACAAGGTCACGTCGATTGGTTTAAAGATGGTGTTCTGCAATCCCTGGTTCAAACGCGTGCTAGCTCGAAACTAACGTCACTTCCGTACACGCCGATTGGCGATAACTTAATTATGAGCGTTGATGGTGGCACTGGTTCACTAGAAGATCTAGTTAAGAAAGTAGATCATGGACTACTTCTCACAACCATGTGGTACATCCGCATGGTTGATCCAAATTCACTTCTACTTACTGGACTTACTCGTGACGGCGTCTATTACGTGAAGAATGGCGAGATTCAAGGAGCCACGAACAATTTCCGCTGGAATGATTCTCCAGTCAGTCTCTTGTCTCGTATCGCACATGCCGGTGCAAGCGAATGGACACAACCTCGTGAATGGGCTGGCGATGTCACCAGCATGGCGATGCCGCCACTTGTCGTGAAGGATTTCAATATGTCGACAGTTAGCCCAGGCAGTTAGCGAAAAAACTACCGAAGATGGCCGCGCTCATTAGTTGAGCGCACCGCCATCAACAAATCTGAAGGCCAAATTGAAAGCGTTGAGATGCTGCATGGCGATACATCGATATTGAAAATCGCGGTCGAATCAACTTTCATCGCCGCAGCTAGCGCTGTCTTGATAATCCCGTTATGAGTAACAACGCAAACTTTCTTCCCTGGATATTCATCGACCAAACTCAATAGACCTTGAAGAGCTCGTGCCATGGCCGATTCATATGATTCACCTTCTGGTGGTGCATACGAAGTGCTGGCTAACCAATGAGCGTATTCCACCGGGAATGCCTGGCGGACTTCATCGATAGACATTCCATCCCAAACACCAAACGAACATTCGATCCAAATTGGATCTTCAAAAATAGGCAGGCCTGTCGCTTTTGCTATGACTTCTGCAGTTTGCCGAGTTCTTTGTAGCGGAGAAGCGATCAATACATCCGGTTGAATCTTGGCGATCTCATGTGCAACTAAATCTGCTTCCATCAACCCTTTCGCTGTCAGCGCAGGATTGAGCGGTCCATCACCCGAGAACTTTCTAAATGGAGTAAGTGGAGTCTCGCCATGCCTTACCAAATAGACCGTGGTTGGAATTTCTTTTGAGATCAAACGCTCCGTCAAATAGTTAAGCTGAAGTGGTTCTTTAGCGCTTGCAATAACACCATCGAGCGCTTCATTTACGAGTCGATCTGCATGGGTATTTGATTCGCGCGGAATCCAGATAAATTTTAGGAGCTCGTGTGCATGAATCTTCTTGGCTTGTATGGCTAATTCCCGCATCTCGGGATGGCGAATTTTCCACTTTCCACTCATCTGTTCAACTACGAGTTTGCTATCTAATCTCACTTCTATCTGGGCATTGGGGTCGATTTCATGCGCCGCTTCGAGTCCGGCAATTAAACCCCGATATTCCGCAACGTTATTGGTCGCGACGCCAATCTTTCCCGAGACTTCCGCAAGTACTTTGTTTCCGTCATACACAACGGCACCATAAGCCGCAGGTCCTGGATTGCCGCGCGAACCTCCATCTGCTGTGACGATGAGAGAACGTGACATCCTTAAATCCTCACCAAGATTCTTCGGCATTCCTCGCATCGCACCACTTCATCATCGGCAAGAGAAGTGATTCTGCTTAGGTCGGCTGCGTTGATAGTTAGATGACAACCTTGGCATTGGCCGGCGTGAAGTCGTGCGGCTCCGATCCCGTCCGCGTTTGCGCGAATCTTTTCGTAAACCGCCAGGAGTTCAGGTTCGATTTCGGAAGCTAGCGCAACTCTTTCATTTGTCGTTGCATTTTTTGCGCGAGTGATTTCCTCGAGCGCTGCATCTTTTTCTTTCGAGAACTTGATGATCTCTTCATGAAGCGAATCTCTCTCCTTCGATAATGAGGAAATTCTTTGGTCTAGCGCTTCAATGCGCACCATCACTTCGAGTTCGATCTCTTCTAATTCTGCACGGCGCTTTGCGAGAGAGCCCAACTCGTGTTGCAACTGTTCTAACTCCTTTGGCGTTCCTTGGCCCGAAGCCAATCGCTTCTCATCCCGCTCAATGCGCGATACGACTTGCTCCACATCTACCTCTGATTTTGAAAGTTCATGCTTGATATCACTCTTCTCGGTCTCAGCAGCTACACATAGATCACGGGCCGATGCATGTGCAATCGTCTTTTCATCGAGAATCTTGAGGACTGGAAGATTTCTTGCCTTGTGATCCAATTGAATAAGTGAGGAATCGAGGGCTTGAAGCGCCAACAATTTCTCTTGAGCCGATTTTGAAGCTTTCATCACTGCCCCACTTTAGGCTAACTCTCAGAGTTCTATCTTTCGCGAGTTCAGTGCCTTTCATTTACCCTTGGCACCTCATGAGATATCGCGCACTATTCCTCTCGACCGCACTCGTTTTGTCACTTTCGGTTGCGCCTCTTTCTCATGCTAAAGCGCCTGTTGCTGGAGTAACATGCTCAAAGGTGAAAGCCACTCAAATCTTCCAAGGTAAAAAATTTACCTGTATCAAATCAGGGAAAAAATTGGTGTGGAACAAAGGTGTCGCCATCAAGGTCACTCCAACCCCGACTCCTGTGACATCGACTTCTCCAACCCCAACACCTACCGTGACCCAATCCATGTCACCATCTTCGACTTCAACTCCATCGCCAACTCCATCGCTGACGCCAACTCCAACGCCGACGCCCACGCCAACTCCGACGCCTTCACCGACTCCGACGGCTTCAACCGTTGGCTACACAATGGATCAAGTCAAGAGCAATAACACCAGCGCGAAATGCTGGAGCGTCATTGATGGCGTTGTTTATGACTTAACTCGTTGGATTAATTCGCACCCAGGTGGCGCTGGCGCAATCCGATCTCTCTGTGGTGTAGATGGAACTCAAGAGTTCAATCGCCAACATAGTGGCCAACGCGAACCGATTCAGAGGCTTTCAAGTTATCGCCTCGGTCCGCTTTCAAAGTAATTTACTTTTTCAAAGACTTTAAGTTCAGCGAAACCATCTTCAATAAGAGTTTTTCGTCGACTTTCCAATCAACCGGCACTTGAACAGTCTTCTTATTCAATTTATATTCCGCTAGATCGCTTTTCATGGTTTTCAACACTTTCGCATCAAACGGCGCCAGCAAGATATGGTTCTTGAGAACTGAAAGTCCAAAAAGATAGTCCTTGCCAGATTTCAGCATTGGCTGGTTCCAGGCAATAACTAGCTCTAACTTTGGATACTTTTTCTGTATTACTCGGAATATTTTCTTGACGGTCTTCTGCTTGATGGCATCGTGTTTCTGTAGATATCCATCTAAGTCTTCAAATCTGCGAGAGCTCTTTGAGCCGCGGGTGTACATCACCAGTGCATTGGCATGAGCCTGACTAAAGCCATGTTCTTCCTTAAGGTATGCGACCTGGTCTGGATACTTTTGGTCTGCCAAATCCTTCATAACATCAAACCAGTACTTCATTGGTTGTCCGTACTTCGCCTCAATCTTGGGAAAATGTGAAGCGCGATCGTGTTTATCTACTGGCATGTTATGACCTATAAGAAAGCGACTTTCGGAGCATTGATAGGAAGCGATCTCGATCAGCTCCGTAAATGACTCGGCAATTCGGTTTACGTTTGAGATTGTTAAGAACATCCACCACAGTTTGCCCACGCGCAGGTCCATCACCTGGAATTACATCAACATACAGATTCGCTTCTTTTGTAACAATAGTCGGATCAACAGCAATGGCCATTGCAATCGGGTCAGGTAGATCGAATCCATTCAGATTACTTGAATCGATACAGAACTGTCGAAGGACCTTTTGGATATCAATTGCAAATTCACCTAGTGGTCCAAGTTTTCGCAGTTCTGCGGCCATATCATCATCAATCACTGCATGCGCAACAGAGATATCCCATCCAGCCATTTCAAAATAGATTCCGGAGTTCACAACGATGTGGGCCGCTTCTGGATCAACCCAGAAATTAAATTCAGCAAGTGGAGTGATGTTTCCAGGAAGAACAGCTGTTCCACCCATCACGACGACTCGCTTTACGTTAGAGACAATTTTTGGTTCAAGCTGAATTGCTAAAGCAAGATTCGTCAAAGGGCCAAGCGTCACCATTTCAATCTCACCTGGATTATTCATGATCACATCGATGATGGCTTGAACACCTTTCATCGACGTTGGCGTTCTTCCCTTTAGCGGTAGACCGATATCACCCATTCCATCAACACCGTGAACATGCTGGGCAGTTTCTAGATTCCTCATCATCGGACGATCGGCACCAACATGAACGGGAATCTTCAAATCTAATAATTCCAGTGTGTAAAGAGCGTTCTGTGTTGCGCTAGGCGCAGGACAATTTCCAGCGACGATAGATAAACCCAGTACTTCGATA
>JBJTHB010000131.1:0-2621 GCA_046094245.1 Actinomycetota bacterium | reverse complement strand
AATCAAGGGACTTCGCCCAGTTGCAATCTTCACCGCACTCGGATTCTCTGCAACCCTCATCGCCTTTATCGCTCGCGCTGAGTCAGCTCGCGATCCCATTGGATTGGCTGCGGCAAACCAGAATGGAAACGTCGAAGGCTTGGCCCGTTACCTCTTTAGCGATTATGTATGGGCTTTTGAAGTGATTTCTGCGCTCCTTATTACGGCTGCTCTAGGCGCGATGGTTCTTGCGCATTCAGAGAAGAGCGAAGTAGCTCGCACCTCCCAGCGCGCACGTTCGATCGCTCGATTCCGCGGCAAGTCGATTGCGACTGCTGCTGGCCTACCAGGTTCCGGCGTGTATGCCCGTAATAACTCCGTAGATCTTCCAGCGTTGTTGCCTGATGGCAAGCCATCAGATCTCTCGATTGCTGAAGTTCTCCATCGCCGCGGTGATGTCCAAGAGACGAAGTCCTATGCGCTCGAAGGACTCCCACAAATCGATGAGGAGGGCAAGAAGTAATGAATCCAACGAATTACTTGTATCTCTCCGCAATCCTCTTCTCGATTGGCGCAGTCGGTGTTGTTGTGCGTCGTAACGCAATTGTTGTGTTCATGTGTATTGAATTAATGCTTAACGCCGCAAACCTCGCCTTCGTTACTTTTGCAAAGATCAACGGCAACCTTGAAGGACAAGTTATTGCCTTCTTCACTATGGTTGTGGCTGCGTGTGAAGTCGTGGTTGGTTTGGCCATCATCGTCACTATTTTCCGTTCCCGTCGATCTGCATCCGTTGACGATGCAAGTTTGTTGAGTCGATAAATGACATCATCGAATTTGGTCTATCTCATCGCGCTGCCGCTCTTGAGCTCAGCGTTCTTGATGCTGTTGGGACGTAAAGCTGATAAATGGGGACACATTTTTGCAACCTTGATCTCCGCAAGCACCTTCGGAATTGGTGCAATGGAGTTCCTAGCAATGCGCGATCGTCCCGAAGAGATGCGCGCTGTAACCCAGAAACTCTTTACCTGGATCTCGGTTGGCACATTCAATGTTGATGCTGGCCTGCTTCTTGATCAGCTCTCGATCGCTTTCGTTCTACTTATTACTGGCGTTGGAACGTTGATTCATATCTATTCGATCGCCTATATGTCTCATGACCGTGATCGCCGTCGATTCTTCGCATATTTGAACTTCTTTATCGCAGCCATGCTTCTTCTCGTCCTCGGAGATTCATACCTCAATCTCTATGTGGGCTGGGAAGGCGTGGGACTTGCTTCATACCTACTTATCGGCTTCTGGAATCAGAAACCTGAATATGCCACCGCAGCAAAGAAAGCATTCGTTGCAAACCGCGTTGGTGACTTTGGACTATCGATTGCTGTCATGATCGCATTCGCCAACTTTGGCGCTGTGTCATTCCATGGCATAGAAGAGAAAGTCGACGGCGCAAGTGAGACCGCGCTGACCGCGATGGGTTTGATGTTATTGCTTGCTGCGACTGGTAAATCCGCACAGTTCCCATTACAAGCATGGTTGGGCGATGCGATGGCTGGTCCTACTCCAGTCTCAGCTCTTATCCATGCTGCGACGATGGTTACTGCTGGTGTTTATCTCATTACTCGCTCCAACTTTGTCTTCGATAACGCACCGAATGCACAATTAGCCGTAGTCATCATCGGAACCATCACGCTTCTCTTTGGTGCGATCATCGGTACTGCTAAAGATGACATCAAGAAAGCTCTCGCAGCTTCGACGATGTCCCAAATTGGTTACATGATCCTTGCAACTGGATTTGGTCCAGCTGGTTACGCCTTTGCAATCATGCACCTACTCACTCACGGTTTCTTCAAAGCCGGAATGTTCCTTGGCGCAGGTTCAGTCATGCATGGCATGAATGATGAAGTGAATATGCGTCGTTACGGTGGTTTGGCAAAGCTCATGCCGATCACCGCAATCACTTTCGGTTTGGGCTACTTAGCAATCATTGGTGTTCCACCATTTGCTGGTTTCTATTCCAAAGACAAGATCATCGAAACAGCGTTCAACGCTGGTGGAGTTCAAGGCGTAATCTTTGGTTCTGCTGCGCTTCTTGGCGCTGTCATTACTGCCTTCTACATGACCCGCGTTATGTTGATGACGTTCTTCGGCAACAAGCGTTGGGCTGATGATGCTCACCCACATGAATCGCCCTTCTTAATGTGGGCGCCAATGGCGGTTTTGGCTATCGGATCAGTCGCCTCGGGATACCTGCTTTATAGCGGTAAGGCCATTGTTAAGTGGCTTGCTCCAGTCGTCGATAAACACCATCACGAACATGAAGAGTTCTTGCAACCAATTGTCGTTACTTCACTTGCGGTAACTGCAGTCGTGATTGGCGTTGGTATCGCACTGGCGAAGTACCGTGGCGAACTAGCAGCGAGCGCTCCACAAGATGTCAGCATCTTTACTCGCGTTGCACGTCGCGACTTGCTACAAGATGATGCAAATGAATTCCTCTTCATGCGCCCTGGCCAGAAGTTAACTGAAGTTCTGGTCAAGACCGATGAGAATGTCATCGATGGCACCGTTCGCGCTGTTGCGGCATCAACGGTCGGTAGCGCGCGCGGTATGCGCAAACTGCAGACAGGTTATGTTCGCAA
>JBJTHB010000130.1:0-5206 GCA_046094245.1 Actinomycetota bacterium | reverse complement strand
CTTTCCTCTACTACTGTGCTGCGGTCGCAGCCAGGTTGATACGGGCGGATAATGCCTAAATCCACGGGCAGTGTCCTGACCAACGGTCGGCGTGTCGCGAATATTCCCGAAGAGTGCGACTTACTCCACAGTTTTAGTGAGGTTTATAGAGATTGAGAGCGACGTTGGGCTTCCTCGCGTCGCCATCGTGCAATTTCACCATGATTTCCGGAAAGGAGAACATCAGGAACAGAGAGGCCACGCCACGATGCTGGCTTTGTGAAGGTTGGATATTCAACTTCGCCCATTTCGTTATGCGACTCCTCCATCAATGATTCAGGATTTCCAATGACGCCAGGAATTAATCGCACAATCGCTTCAATCATTACAAGTGCAGCAACTTCTCCACCATTCAATACAAAATCGCCTACAGAAATCTCATGAACTCTAACGTTTGGAGCAGAGCGATAATGCTCAGCGACTCGCGCATCGATGCCCTCGTACCGGCCACATGCGAAGATGATGTGTTCTGATGACAGGAAAGACTGTGCCATGTGCTGATTAAATCTCTTACCGGCAGGAGTTAATACAACTAGATCGACTGAATTCTCTCCTTTGATTTGCGAGTCAATTGCTTCTCCCCAAGGCTCGGGTTTCATCACCATACCTGCGCCGCCGCCGTATGGAGTGTCATCAACGGTGTGGTGATTGTCGTATGTGAAGTCGCGCAGATTGATTGTTGTGAATTGAACTATTCCTTGACTGCGAGCTTTTCCTATAAGGGAAAGTTCAAGCGGCGAAAAGTACTCAGGGAAAATGGAGATTGCAGTCAGCTTCATAGCAAGCCTTCAATCTCGTTGACGATGATTACTTTATTCTTGACGTCAATTGTGGGCACAAAAGCTTTCACAAAAGGAACAAGAATCTCTTTTCCATCATGATTAATGACTAGGGTGTCTTGAGCCGGCAGATGAAGAACGTCTGTCACCACTCCCCAGTCTTTTGCTGATGCGTCTAAGACTTTACAACCAATGATTTGAGAAATATGAAAGTCATCGTCACTGATATTTGCTTCCTCTGGATTGACATCAGCCATCAGAAGAACATTGCGTAAAGCCTCCACGGCATTGCGATCGTCCACACCGTCGAAAGACAGGAGCAGAGTTCCGCTATGAAAACGAGCATCGCGAATTGTTAGTGGACCTTTGCTGGATGGGTCAGTCTGCAAAGTACTTCCAATCGCAAAGCGCGAATCGGGATCATCAGTACGTACTTCAATCGTTGCTTCGCCGCGCACTCCGTGTGCGCGACCTATGCGACCTACAACGAGTAACAACTCGATTGAGCGCGATTAACGCGCTTCATCCGCCTCAATGAGATCCACGCGAACGCTGCGTCCAGCCAGTGCTGAGACAACTGTGCGAAGAGCCTTGGCTGTGCGGCCGTTACGACCAATAACCTTGCCGATATCTTCTGGGTGAACTCGAACTTCCAACGTGGTTCCGCGGCGACCTTCTTTTTCAGAGATCACTACTTCCTCTGGATTATCGACGATTCCCTTTACGAGATGTTCAAGCGCTTCATCAATCATCATGTTTGCGTCATTACTCCGTAGCAGGTTCAGTCGCAGTTTCAGATGGAGCTTCTGGGGTTGCTTCGGCAACAGTTTCAGCAGGAGTTTCAGCGACAACTTCGGCTGGAGTTTCTACAACTGCATCAACCGTAGCTTCCTCAACTGGTGCGCCCTTTGCAGCCAACTTCTCTGCTGCGCGCTTCTTCATCGTGGTAGCGCCATCTTTTGGCTCATTCATCGCTGCTTTAACAGCAGCTTCATAAGCTGCGCGCTTATCTGCACGTGCTGGAAGTGTCTTCAAGGTTCCTTCAGATCCTGGGAGACCCTTGAACTTCTGCCAGTCACCCGTTACTTTCAAAATTGCCTCTACAGCGGGAGTGGGTTGGGCACCGTTTTTCAACCAATGTTGTGCACGATCAGAATTGACCTCAATCAAGGATGGTTCTGAGGCTGGTGAGTAACGACCGATCTCCTCGATCTTCAAACCATTACGAGCTTTGCGGGAATCTGCAATAACGATGCGGTAGTGCGGGGTGCGAATCTTTCCGAGACGAACCAATCTAATCTTTACGGCCACGAAGGCTTTCTCCTTGCATAATCGATCGAATTTCCATCGAGACCCGAGTGGGATGCCAAGTCAATTCTGGAAATTCTGGTTAACAGGTGCCGGTCAAGAGGTAGAGGGCTCTTGAACAGGGTCCTAATCTTGCCATGCGCTCTTCAGGTTGCCTAATCGAGCGCTCTATCGCCCTTCGTCAGCCGCCCGTTTTGCGGGATTTCCAGAACGAGATTTCTTCTTTGGCGCAACTGCGATTCGAGGTGCCGCGGGCGCTCCCATTCCCGGTGGAAGAGCCATGCCCTTTGGCATTCCACCACCGCTTCTCATCTGCTTCATTACCTTCTGCGCAGCAGCAAAGCGATCAACCAGTGAATTAACTTCCGTCACAGATCGCCCACTTCCTCGAGCAATTCGAGAACGCCGCGATCCATTGAGGACTTTTGGGTTACGCCGCTCTTCTGGCGTCATCGATTGCACAATCGCTTGAGTACGGACTAGTTCGTTATCGTCAATCGAATCAATCTGCTTTTTCATCGCAGCGTTGTTCGCACCTGGCAACATTCCTAGGATCCTCGTCATCGAACCCATTTTCTTCATTGCCTGCATCTGTTCGAGGAAATCTTCTAACGTGAATTCCTCACCGGTGACGAATTTCTCCTCAAGGCGTTTGGCGCTATCCCCATCAAGCGCTTTCTTTGCTTGCTCAGCCAAAGTTTGAATATCGCCCATGCCCAAGATGCGTGAGGCCATTCGATCAGGATAGAAATAATCAAAATCAGAGAGTTTTTCGCCGATAGATGTGAAGAGGATTGGCTTGCCGGTGATCTCCGCAATAGAGAGAGCTGCTCCGCCTTTTGCATCGCCGTCGAGTTTGGTGAGAACAACGCCATCGAATCCAACGCCCTCACTAAATGCTTGCGCAGTGCGAACAGCATCTTGACCGATCATGGCATCGACAACAAAAAGCGTCTCATCTGGTTTTACCGCATCTCGAATCTCTGATGCTTCTTTCATCAATTCCGCATCAACACCAAGTCGGCCAGCAGTATCGACGATGACTACGTTATAAAGTTTTTCGCGTGCGAATGCGATCGCATCTCGACTGACGCGAATCGGATCGCCAATTCCGTTTCCTGGCTCGGGAGCGTAAACCGGTACATTGATTGATTCGGCAAGAACAGACAATTGAGTCACGGCATTCGGGCGCTGCAAATCTGCGGCCACGAGAAGTGGTGTATTTCCATCTTCCTTTAAGAATCTCGCGAGCTTTCCAGCCAGCGTTGTCTTTCCTGAACCTTGCAGACCTGCCAGCATGATGACGGTCGGAGGTTGTTTGGCATAGCGAATCCGCCGCGCTGCGCCACCTAGAATGGCAATCAACTCTTGATTGATAACTCCATATATCTCTTGAGATTGCTGGGTGGATTGACGAATCTCAGGAAGCACTTCCAGCGAACGTTGACGGACTCTTGTGACAAATTTTTCAACAACAGATAGAGCAACATCGGCCTCAAGAAGAGCAACCCGAAGTTCTTCACATGTCGCATCGATGTCAGAATCGGTGATTCGCCCCTTTTTTCGAAGCGCTCCGAATACATCGCTGAATTTGTTACTTAGACCTTCAAACACAGTCGAAGCCTACCCAAGCTTTAATCATGCGAAAAATAGAAAGAGATAGGCAGCCGACCCTCTCGACCGCCTATCTCAATCACTATTTACCTCAGCTAATGCAAACTAGATAGCAGCTTCACCTTTCTCGCCAGTTCGCACTCGCACGACTTGATCAACGGGAGTGACCCACACTTTCCCATCGCCAATCGCGCCTGTTGACGCTGTCTTCACAATGATGTCGATTATGGAATCAACCTCTTTATTCTCGGCGAGAATTTCCAGGCGAATCTTTTGAATCAGGTCGATTGGATATTCAGCGCCGCGGTACACCTCGACATGTCCGCCTTGGCGACCCACGCCTGAGACTTCCGAGACTGTCATGCCTTTGACACCCGCATCGCGGAGTGCACCTTTTACTTCATCAAGTTTTCCTGGCTTAATGATTGCAGTGACAAGTTTCATCTTTAACGACCTCCTCGGAGTATTCCGCCCATTTCATAAGCGCTCTCTGCATGTTCGGTGAGATCCACACCAGCGAGTTCTTTCTCGCCTTTGACACGGAATCCAATGGTCTTTTCAATCAAGAATCCGATAATGAGAGTCATGATGAACGAGTACGCCATCACTAATCCGACGCCAAGGGCCTGCTTGCCCAATAGCGCGGTTCCACCACCGTAGAAGAGGCCGTCCAGCCCAAGTGAATTCACTTTGCTTGATCCAAAGAATCCGATTGCCAAGCTACCGACGATTCCACCGACAAGGTGAACTCCAACGACATCGAGAGCGTCATCGAATCCGAATCTATATTTCAATCCCACTGCCAATGCACAAATCACACCAGCGAGGAAACCAATCACAACTGCTGCCCACGGTGCGACGAATGCACATGCTGGCGTAATCGCGACAAGTCCTGAGATCGCGCCGGATGCAGCGCCGAGAGATGTTGGATGTCCATCGCGGAATTTCTCGGTGAGAATCCATCCCAAAAGCGCTCCAGCCGTTGCAACTTGAGTATTAATAAACGCCAAACCAGCTGTCGCATTTGCTCCAAGCGCAGATCCTGCGTTGAATCCGAACCATCCGAACCAGAGCAATCCCGCACCGAGAAGTACCAATGGAAGTGAGTGAGGGCGCATCGGACTCTTCTGCCAACCAATTCGTCGGCCAAGGACTATTGCAAGTGCAAGACCTGCAGCTCCGGCGTTGATATGCACTGCTGTACCGCCGGCGAAATCTTCAACGCCACGGGCCGCCAAGAAGCCAGCTCCGGTGACTGTGTCACCAACTTTGTTTCCAAATGCGAAGACCCAGTGAGCTACAGGGAAGTAGACGAGAGTTACCCAGATCGCAACGAATATTGTCCACGAAAGAAATTTAGTTCTATCGGCAATCGCACCTGAGATGAGTGCCGGCGTAATAATTGCAAACATCAATTGGAAAGATGCGAAGACAAGTAATGGAATCGGATATACGCCGCCATTATT
>JBJTHB010000129.1:0-4592 GCA_046094245.1 Actinomycetota bacterium | reverse complement strand
GTTGAAGGCAAGCTTGTTGCTACCGGCAACCATTTCGAACTTCTGAAATCTAGTGACGTGTATCGCTCATTGGTGGTGAGAGGCGAATGAGGATTTTTAAACCGTTGCGAATCACCGACGAAAAATCGCTGCCGTCTACCGCCTATCCAGCGCCACCTCAAGATACAAAGAGACTTGATAAAGCATTCGGTCTTGGTAAATCTGCTAATCGTCTCCCAATCGCCACTGAAGCTACCGTTAATAAAGAGATGTGGTCGCTCCTGTGGAGTCATAAGCGTGGATTCTTGTTAGTCGCGCTGTTGCAACTACTCACTACATCTGCCGCGTTGATACCTCCACGTGCATTTGGAAACTTGCTTGATACCTTGAAACGTAATCCAGAAGCAGTAGATATCAATCGCACTGTTGTGATTGTGAGCGCTGCTCTAATTCTTCAAGCAACTTTCGTTTATTTCACCAAAGTACGCGCCTCAATTCTTGGCGAATTCGTTCTATCCGCACTGCGCGAGCGTTTCGTTGCACGCGTAATGGAGCTGCCTCCCAATGTCGTAGAACGTGCCGGCGCGGGCGAACTACTTACGCGAACGACCACGGATATCGATCACATAACATGGGCAGTTCGAGACGCGGTTCCTGTCATCACTATCTGCTTGGTCTCAATCTTTGGCATTTCCACCGCAATCGCACTTACTGCTCCACTCTTCTTAAGTGCTGTGTTCATCGGTATCCCGCTGGTCTTCGCGGCGACTCGGTGGTACCTGCGACGCTCTCCCCAGGCTTACCGCGTCGAATCTTCCTCCTATGCGATTGTGAACTCGGTTCTCGTCGAGAGCGCAGAATCTGGACGAACAATCGATGCTCTTCGTCTTGGTACCCAACGAACTGCTCGCACCGA
Organism: Actinomycetota bacterium; assembly: GCA_046094245.1. GTDB lineage: Bacteria > Actinomycetota > Actinomycetes > Nanopelagicales > Nanopelagicaceae > MAG-120802. Next base: position 3,697 of record JBJTHB010000129.1, on the reverse strand, counting down.
TGCAGCCATCAGTCGATGGGTGGAATGGGAGCGCTACACACTGCGACTTCGCACGCGATGGTTCCCCGTGGTTGAAATCAATTACATCCTTCCTGTATCAGCAGCGCTTCTCATGGGCGCGTATTTCTATGATCGCGATCTTGCGACGATCGCAACCATAACGGCAGGAATTTTGTATGCCCAGATGCTGGCAGGCCCTATTGAAGCGATGCTATGGTGGATTGATGAGTTGCAAACTGGAAAAGCTTCACTTTCTCGTTTGCTTGGTATTCACGAAGTTGATCCGCGCGAAATTCGCAATGCCGAACCAACTGGTAGAGATATCACAGGTCAAGAAGTGACGTACGGATATCGCGAAGGTAGAGATGTATTGAAAGAAGTCAGTTTTCTAGTAGAGCCCGGAACAAAGTTAGCGATTGTCGGACCCTCGGGCGCTGGTAAATCAACACTTGGTCGACTTCTCGCAGGCGTGCAACCTCCAAATAAAGGAAAACTCACAGTTGGTGGCGCAGAAATCGGATATTTGCCGGTCGAGCAAGCTCGCCAAGAAGTCGCACTTGTTACACAGGAGCACCATGTCTTCGTTGGAACACTTCGTGACAACATCACTCTTGCCAAACCGGAGGCAACTGATGAAGAAGTGTGGCGCGCACTTGATGCGGTTGATGCATCCAATTGGGCCAAACTCTTCGATAAGGGTTTAGACACAATTGTTGGCAATGGCGGGCATCGCTTGTTGCCAGCACAGGCACAACAGCTTGCGCTCTCAAGACTTGTTCTTGCCGACCCTCACACTCTGATCCTTGATGAAGCCACTTCCCTTTTGGATCAACAAGCTGCTAAACATCTTGAAGCCTCTCTCGGCGCCGTGCTCGAGGGCCGTACCGTCATCGCAATTGCGCATCGTCTGCAAACTGCCCATGACGCTGATGTGATTGCAGTTATTGATGATGGACGAATCACGGAATGGGGCTCTCATGATGAACTTCTTGCCTCAAATGGTGCGTATGCCCGACTCTGGAGATCCTGGCGCGACGAGATATAGCACTTTTTGCGATACATCTGCAGATGCAAATGATTTGCATTAAGATAAGACTATGACTCAGATGGCCGAATCTTCACCCCGATCGCTTCGCCAACACTTACGTTTCGAACGCGACGAAATTCCTTCTATTGTCGGCATTTTGGGCACGGTTATTGCTCTTCACGTCATTGGCTGGGGACTCTTTATCTACTACAACTCCAACCCTGAATATCACGGGCTAGCTGATTCGAAAGGCGTTCTCGTATACGCAGGAGCCGGAGCGCTCGCATACTCTTTTGGATTGCGTCATGCTTTTGATGCCGACCATATCGCTGCGATTGATGACACCACTCGTCTTATGTTGGCAAAAGGCAAGAAGCCTTTGGGGGTTGGTCTTTTCTTCTCACTCGGACATTCAACTGTCGTTCTCGCTCTATCAATCCTCGTAGCTTTTGCCGCACAACGAGCCGTCAAATTCCAAGAGGGTTTTGCCGAAACAGGCGGCATCATTGGAACCTCAGTCTCAGGTCTCTTTCTCTACCTGATTGGAATTCTCAATCTGATTATTCTCGTCGGAATTATTGGAGTCTGGAGGAAGGCCAAGACCGGAAAGTTCTCTCATCAACATCTGGAGGAACTTTTGAACGATCGTGCACTGATGCGTCGCATCTTCCGAGGAAAATTCAAGAAAGGTTTTGATCACTCGCGCCAGATTTATCCAGTCGGTGTTCTTTTTGGACTTGGCTTTGATACGGCGACTGAAGTTGCGATTCTTGGACTGTCTGCGACTGCTGCTATTGGAACAGTCGGGGGCGTTCTGCCGCCTCTTGCGATCATCGCCCTGCCAATTATCTTTGCTGCAGGTATGTCACTCATGGATGCGCTGGACGGCATCTTCATGACCAAGGCTTATGGATGGGCTTTCACATCCCCTCTTCGCAAGATCTACTACAACCTCACAACGACATCTATTTCAATCTTCGTGGCTCTCGTAATCGGGACCATACAAGTCATCAATGTTCTTGCGACAAAGACGAATATCGATAACTTTGAACCCTTTAAATCGATTGCCAACATTGATCTCGGCGGCATTGGTTATTTCATCGTCATCAGTTTTGTTCTCGCCTGGCTTCTCTCAGTCATGGTTTGGAAATTCGGTAAATTCGAATCTCGCTATTCCTCTGGAATAGTAGAGACCGACCACACTCACACTGAATTGAAAATTAAGACTGACGACTACTAATACTTCTAATCCAGGAAGAAATCGAGCAAGAAGTCTTTTGTTCCAGGTACAACAGCATATTTATCCAGGTCTGTGATGCCTTCCGATGCCAAGACTTCATCATCAACGAAGAAGTTCCCGCTGCATTCAGCGCTCGGGCGATTGAGAATGATGTACGCAGCATCAGCGAGAATTTCAGGAGTTCTGCATGCTGCGGTATCAATTCCTGGAATCATTTGAAGCGCTGCAGTATCAATTGCTGTGCGAGGCCATAGCGCGTTGACTGCAATCTTGTCGCGTTTGAACTCTTCTGACATTCCAAGGACACACATGCTCATGCCATATTTCGCCATCGTGTAGGCAACATGATTTTTAAACCACTTTGCTTTCATTGATAGCGGTGGTGAAAGAGTCAAGATGTGCGGATTACGTCCTTGTTTGGAGCTCTCTTGTAGATGCGGCATCACGGCTTGAGAAGTCAAGAATGTCCCACGAACATTGACATCAAACATCAAATCAAAACGTTTTGCTGGGGTGGCAAGAGTTGGGGTGAGATTGATCGCGCTTGCGTTATTGACCAAAATATCTAATCCGCCAAAGTCGGAGGCGGCTTTCGCTACTGATTCAGCGATCTGATTCTCATCACGGAGATCGCACTGCAGAGGTAGAGCTTTACCACCTGCTGCCTCGATCTCTTTCGCTGCCGAAAAAATGGTGCCAGGAAGTTTGGGATGCGGGTCGGTTGTCTTCGCGGCGATTGCGATGTGTGCACCATCTTGCGCTGCGCGGAGCGCAATAGCTAGACCAATCCCCCGCGATCCCCCAGTGATGAAAATTCTCTTACCTGCGAGCGACATTTATTTGCCTTTCTTTGATAGGAAATTCATAAAGGCTTCTCGTGCTTCATCTGATTGCAAAGCCATCTGGAAGAGTTCGCCTTCTGCGATCATCACGGCTGAAACTTTGTCGTGCATCTCGCTTTTGAGAAGCGCTTTTGTTTGAATGACGGCATTAGGCGGTTGGGTCACGATCTTGGCCGCGAATTCGCCTATCCGAGCCTTTGGATTGTCATGAACTTCCGCAATGAGTCCAATTTCTTTCGCAAATTCGCTCGAGAATGGCTCTCCTGTCAAAAAGATTTGTGATGCACGTTGGTAACCCGCAAGTCGCGGAAAGAGAATGCTTGAACCAGCTTCGGGAACGAGTCCGAGATTTACAAATGGCATAGAAAATTTTGTGGTGGGAGAAGCCACGACTATGTCACAGTGCATAAGCATCGTAGTTCCGATTCCGACAGCGTTGCCCGAAACTGCCGCCAACAAAGGCTTTGAGAAAGTATGAATCTGTTCGAGGAATTGCATGACTGGCGAACCAGGCTCAAGCGGCGGCGCATTAAGAAAGTCATAGAGATCATTCCCAGCAGTGAAATGTGGTCCCTCATGCGTTATTAC
>JBJTHB010000128.1:0-2188 GCA_046094245.1 Actinomycetota bacterium | reverse complement strand
CACAGATTTCATCTCCAGTGGCTCGAATCGCGTACAGATCAAAGTTATTAAATGGTCGGACTCATCTTTTATTGAAGATCAAGATCAATGGTGGCATGGGGGAATTTCTCGTTCAGTTAAATTGTTTGCTACCGAAAATGTCTTCATCGAACGTCTGTATGCAACTCCAGGGTTAGAGGCGAACAATAAAGTTGGAACGCTCCATGTGCGAGCGCACATCAATTCCATTAACGAAGCTGATATTGCTAATTACAAACTTCGGGTACGCGTTGTGGGAGTCAAAAGCGCCGATAAGACTGTGGCGGTCATCAAACGCAAAGCTCCGCAATGGACCGAGAAGACCGCAGCTGAGAAGAAAGCTGGTGATGATTACTTTTTTGGAACTTTTTGGGATGGCACGATGCCAAAGGCAAATTACGAAGCCTGGCTCGCGACCGAATCGATCATTCCGGGTCCACTAGAACTTTCAATCCGCGTTCCGGGAGTCTCCCCATGGTCGGCCGAATCCCCAACTCTGTATGAGGTTGAGTATGAATTAATCGATCCTTTCGGCCAGGTCATCGAGGTAACTTCACAGAAAATCGGCTTCCGCCGCGTAGAAGTGAAGGGCAAGGACCTGCTCGTCAACGGCCAACCCGTCATCATCTACGGCATCAATCGACATGACTTCAATCGCCAAACCGGACGTGTGCTCACTCGCGACTTGATGCGCCAAGACTTACTCGAACTCAAACGTTGGAACTTTAATGCGGTACGAACTTCACATTATCCAAATGATCCTGCGTTTTTGGATCTATGCGATGAACTTGGTTTCTATGTCGTAGGGGAAGCAAATATCGAATCACATGCTTTCCAAAACACACTTTGTAACGACCAGAAATACTTAAATGCTTGGGTCGATCGCGTTGCTCGCATGATTCAACGCGATATCCATCACGCATCGGTAATTTTCTGGTCACTCGGAAATGAATCTGGCGCTGGCTTAAACCATCGCGCTGCAGCTGCATATGCCCGTCATTTTGACCCTACTCGCCCGTTGCATTACGAAGGTGCGATACGAGGTAACTGGACAATCAATCACGATCTCACTGATGTCGTCTGTCCAATGTATCCAGATATCTCCGCCATTGTCTCCTATGCAAAATCAAAGAAAGCAGATCGTCCCTTGATCATGTGTGAGTACTCGCATGCAATGGGGAATAGCAATGGAACGATTGCTGAGTATTGGGAAGCTGTTCACGCGCTTCCTGGGCTGCAAGGTGGATTCATTTGGGAGATGTGGGATCACGGGTTAGACCAAACTCTTGAAGATGGGACTGTGCGCTCGGCTTACGGCGGCGATTACGGCGAAACTAAGCACGATGGAAACTTCGTATGTGATGGAATGTTCTTCCCAGATCGCTCACCAAAACCAGCGTTGTACGAGGTTAAGCACATCTCATCGCCAGTTCTCATCTCGGGCAAGAATCTCAAGACTGGCAAATTCGAGATCTTCAATAAGAACTTCTTTGTTGATCTTCGCGATTACAAACTTCGTTATGAAGTGACGATTAATGGCAAAGTTGCATCAACAGGTGATGTAAAGCTTCCTCCAGTAAAACCACGTAAAAAGGCGCTTTTCTCAGTACCTGCAAGCGCTCTTAAAGCAGATGGTTCTGTAGGCGAGCGTTTTGTTAACTTCTCACTAACTCTTGCAGCAAGTACTCCATGGGCACATCTTGGTCATGAAGTCGCCTCGCAGCAGATTGCACTTCCTTCAAAGCCACTTCCTAAAGCAAAGCCAGCGAAAAAACCACAAGAGTATGTAAATGCAGATGGTCTAATCGTCTTGCCTTTTGCTGAAGTAGCGCCAAAGCTCACCTTGTGGCGCGCTCCAACAGATAACGATCTCATCGGCCATATCGCAGAAAAGTGGAATTTATGGGGTCTCCGTGATCTCCAACGTGCATCATCGATGGTTACTCGTCGAGGTGGAGCCACAAAGATTGCTCATACCTGGAAGACATCGACTGGAATCTCCATCAAACATATTCAAACTGTCGAGGCGGTCGAGTCAGGCTTACGAATTACTGATGAGGTTACGTTGCCAAAGCAACTCGATGATGTTGCTCGCGTTGGAATTAATTTCGAACTCAACGGCGGACTTGATCAGTTCTCATACTTTGGTATTGGCCCTTCTGAAACAGTT
>JBJTHB010000127.1:0-21180 GCA_046094245.1 Actinomycetota bacterium | reverse complement strand
TATTCGGACCGCGCCACCGGTGACGACGATCGCTGATTGCGTGAAGACCAAGAGCGATGAAAGTTTGAGGAGCGCGGTTCTCAACTTTTCTGCCACGGGCTTGAGCCTAGTTACCGCCCTCAGAATGCGGCTGGACCCACGATGGGATTCTGACCACAGGCTCAAAGTGGCGGGTATCGCCGAATTACGAAACAATAACGTTGTGAAATCCGCAGCCCCTACCGAGGACCTCCGCACCCGCGACCAGGTTGCACGGACCATCCTTGAATCGGGTCCCTCCACAGCCGTGGACTTGGCCGAACGTTTGGGACTGACTCCTGCCGGAATTAGACGCCATCTTGATTCTTTAGTTCTGGAAGGTATTTTGGAAGAGCGCGAACCGCACCTTCGAAGCACCCGCGGACGTGGACGGCCCTCAAAAGTTTTCGTCATGAGCGACACCGGGCGCGAACGCTTTGAGCATTCTTATGATGATCTTGCAGTGTCGGCGCTGAAGTACATCGCAGCGAACAGCGGTGAACATCTGGTCACAGGTTTTGCTCGCCATCGCGCTGAAGAAATTGTTCGTCGCTCTCAAGATCGAGTAAGTAAATCTAAGAATTCCATTACTGGTCTTGCCGAGTTTCTCAGTGAGGAAGGGTATGCCGCAAATACGCATGCACATGGAATTGGGATAGAGCTATGTCAGCATCACTGTCCCATTGCGCATGTTGCAGCAGAATTTCCTCAATTGTGTGAAGAAGAGACTGCTGCCTTCTCGAAAATTCTTGGTACACACGTCCAACGTCTTGCAACTATTGCTCATGGCGATGGAGTGTGTACAACCTTCATTCCCACAAAGTCACTCACCCCAACACAGAAACCTCAAGTCAACAAACCTCACAAGAAGAGAAAGCTGAGCACACGATGAGCCAGACCGCACATCCCGAACTCGAAGGCATTGGAAAATATGAATACGGCTGGTCTGATAAAGATGTAGCTGGCGCCAATGTAAAACGCGGTCTCAACGAAGATGTAGTGCGTGATATCTCGGGTAAGAAGAATGAGCCGCAGTGGATGCTTGATCTTCGCCTGAAGGGCCTCTCACTCTTTGATAAGAAGCCGTTACCTAATTGGGGCTCGGATCTCTCCGATATCAAATTCGACACTATTAAGTACTTCGTTCGCTCAACCGAAAAGCAAGCAACAACATGGGAAGAGCTGCCTGAAGATATTAAGAATACCTACGACCGCCTAGGCATTCCGGAAGCGGAAAAACAGCGCTTGGTTGCAGGAGTTGCAGCGCAATATGAATCTGAAGTTGTGTACCACTCGATTCGTGAAGATTTAGAGAAGCAGGGCGTTATCTTCCTTGATACCGATACTGGACTTCGTGAGCATGAAGATATTTTCAAAGAGTATTTTGGTTCGGTAATTCCTGTTGGCGACAATAAATTCGCAGCGCTGAATACTGCAGTCTGGTCTGGTGGATCCTTCGTTTATGTTCCCAAGGGCGTGCACGTGGAAATTCCTCTCCAGGCATATTTCCGAATCAATACGGAGAACATGGGTCAATTCGAGCGAACGCTGATTATTGCCGATGAAGGTTCATACGTTCATTACGTCGAAGGATGTACCGCTCCGATCTATTCATCTGACTCACTTCATTCAGCAGTAGTCGAGATCATCGTCCGAAAGAATGCACGCGTTCGCTACACAACAATTCAAAATTGGTCGAATAACGTTTATAACTTGGTAACCAAGCGCGCAACATGTGCTGAAGGTGCCACCATGGAATGGATCGATGGAAACATCGGTTCAAAGGTCACAATGAAGTACCCAGCGGTTTTCATGATGGGTCCACATGCAAAAGGCGAGACTCTCTCCATTGCTTTTGCTGGTGAAGGTCAACATCAAGATGCTGGAGCAAAGATGGTTCACGCTGCTCCGCACACATCCTCGACCATCATCTCCAAATCTGTTGCTCGTGGCGGTGGCCGCACTTCCTATCGTGGATTAGTTCAAGTCCAAGAAGGCGCTCATCACTCTAAGAGCACCGTGAAATGCGATGCGCTCCTTGTTGACACAATTTCCCGTTCTGATACTTACCCATACGTCGATGTACGCGAAGATGACGTATCAATGGGACACGAAGCAACAGTTTCCAAGATTTCCGACGACCAACTCTTCTATTTGATGTCTCGTGGACTTTCGGAAGATGAAGCGATGGCAATGATTGTCCGTGGCTTCATTGAGCCGATTGCTCGCGAGTTACCTATGGAATACGCCCTCGAACTCAATCGCCTTATTGAACTTCAAATGGAAGGAGCGGTTGGATAATGTCCGCGCTCCCTACAAATTACCTGACCCCTACAGGTCGAGAAGAGGCATGGCGATTTACTCCATTAAAGAGAATCGCTGGTCTTCATGATCCCGCCACAACCGTTGCCGATCGAATCTCTATTTCTCTCAGTGGAGCCGCTCGTCCTGGATTTTCAATTGATAAAGTGAAAGCGAGCGAAATACCCGCTAAATCCTCAACTGATGATGCTGTTGTTCAGCGAGTTCGTTCCACTGTTAACGAAGTTACTCATCTCCAGATCGCGAAAGAAGCGCTCGTTTCAGAGCCAATTGTCTTGACTCGAAAAGCTGGAGACACTTGCGAATTTTCTCAAACTTTCATCGCTCTTAGTCTTCACACAATCAGCAATCGTCGTCACCGGTGGCGCGGTCCGAATAACTGGCTCAGGTTTGGGATGTTCTACCTGGCCCGAGTGCACACCTGGTTCTTACACCCCAACTCCCAATCAACCCGAGGCTCCACTTCATGCTTGGATCGAATTTGGAAATCGCTTACTGACTTTCGTTCTACTTCTGAATGCGCTTGCCTTAATGCTCGTTATTCTCAAGTCTGGCGCGCGCCACCTTCGCAAGCTCGGCGCCTTTCAAATCCTCGGAATTCTTGCTCAAGGTGTGTTGGGAGGAGTCACAGTCCTTACCGGACTCAATCCTGCAACTGTCGCCGCACATTTCTTGCTCTCGATAGTTCTCATTGCAGGTGCGCTATCGCTTCGTCAGCGAGCGCACGCGATAACACCGACAACAATTGCTCCTATTTCGCTGGTGCGAAACCTCATGCGCGCGCACATAGTTCTCACTATCGCCGTTCTATTTATGGGAACTATCGTTACTGGAAGTGGACCCCATGCTGGTGACTCAACTGCGGAAAGATTTAATCTTGATTCCAAGATGATGGCGTGGATTCACGCCGATCTCGTCATCGCACTTCTCGGCGTCAGTGTGGCCTTGATAATTGCGATCAAACTGGGTGAAAGCGAAGCGACTTGTGCGCGACTGGCTCCCCTTGCCCACAAGTTTCTTCTTGTGGCTCTTGCGCAAGGTGCAATTGGGTACGTCCAATATTTCACTGGGCTTCCCGAAGTTGTCGTTGGAGCTCATCTCATTGGAGCGGTCATCGTGTGGCTTTTTGCTTGGAACATAGCGATTACAGGTAACCTCGTGGCTCGGAAAGGGGCTTGATGTATCCGACCAAAGCGCCCTGGGGCGAGCTTGATGATAAAGCCGTAGCAGTAGCTCGAGCGCTGGCGATGGATTCCGTTCAGAAAGTTGGTAACGGCCATCCCGGAACAGCGATGTCCCTTGCTCCCGTTGCTTACACTCTTTTCCAACGTTTTCTTAGACATGATCCAAGCGATCCACAATGGATTGGAAGAGATCGCTTCGTTCTTTCCTGCGGACACTCATCGCTCACTCTCTATATTCAATTGCTCTTCAGCGGTTATGGTTTAAGCCTGGACGACCTCAAAGCATTTCGAACCTGGGGTTCGTTAACTCCTGGTCATCCAGAGTTTGGTCATACAGCCGGAGTTGAGACAACAACCGGTCCACTAGGTCAAGGTGTAGCAAATGCAGTTGGCATGGCGATGGCAGCTCGTTATGAACGTGGATTACTTGATCCCGATGCGCCATGGGGTGCAAGTCCGTTTGATCACAACATCTGGGTTATTTGTAGTGATGGAGATCTTCAAGAAGGAGTGAGCACAGAAGCATCATCACTGGCTGGAACCCAAGCGTTAGGAAATCTCAAAGTCATTTACGATGACAACCGAATCTCCATCGAAGGCGATACCCATTATGCATTCACTGAAGATGTGTCGGCCCGTTATCGTGCCTACGGTTGGCATGTCATTGATGTTGCCGCACAATCAAATGGCGATGTGGATCGCGCAGCGCTGGAATCTGCGATGGAGGAAGCGGTTGCGACTACCAGCAAGCCAACGCTGATTCGACTCAAAACGGTGATTGCGTGGCCAGCACCAAAAGCTCGCAATACTGCAAAGTCACATGGTTCAGCACTTGGCGCGGATGAAGTTGCTGCAACGAAAAAAGAATTGGGATTGCCTGCTGAAGATTTCTTTTATCCAGCTGAGATTGTTAGCCACGTTGGCAAAGTCGCAGCGCGCGGAAAAGAATTGCGGAAAGACTGGAACAAGAGTTTTGAAAAGTGGACATCCTCGCATCCCGAGAAAGCTTCATTGTTAACGCGGCTGGAAGCGGGCCAATTACCATCGAACTGGGATTCAGGACTTCCCAATTTCTCTCCCGATAAAGAAGTTGCCACACGTAAGGCATCAGGTGATGCCATCAATGCAATAGCTCGTGCGCTTCCAGAAATGTTCGGTGGATCGTCGGATTTGGCCGAAAGTAACAACACAACGATTGACGAAGGTGGTTCATTCCTTCCCGCGTCTTCCCTGATGAAAGGTGCCAATCCTTACGGTCGCGTCATTCACTTTGGTATTCGCGAACATGCCATGGGTTCCATTCTCAATGGAATGGCGCTTCATGGATTGGTGCGTCCCTTTGGCGGGACTTTCTTGGTGTTCAGCGACTATATGCGTGGCGCGGTTCGACTTTCAGCGCTGATGAATCTTCCCGTGACATATGTATGGACTCATGACTCAATCGGGCTCGGTGAAGATGGACCGACCCACCAACCGGTTGAACATATTGCAGCCTTGCGCGCAATTCCGAATCTCGATGTTGTACGACCTGCAGATGCAAATGAGGTTGTTGCTGCGTGGCGTGAAATCATTATTAAGAAACGACCTGTAGGAATTCTGCTCTCGCGTCAGAACTTGCCAGTAATTGATCGGACAAAATTCGCTTCAGCATCCCTTGTCTCGCGAGGAGCCTATGCGCTCAATGACCAACCGAAGCCAGATGTGATTCTGGTTGCGACCGGTTCAGAAGTTTCTATCGCGTTGAGTGCCGCCGATTTGCTTGCCAAAGATGGCATTTCTGCTCGAGTCGTGAGCGCTCCATGTTTGGAATGGTTTCGCGCCCAAGATCGTGACTATCGCGATTCAGTTGTGCCACCTTCGGTTCGCGCACGCGTCAGTATTGAAGCCGGAATTGCCCAGGGTTGGCACGAATGGATTGGTGATTGTGGAGTTGCGATTTCACTTGAGCATTTCGGTGCGTCGGCTTCAGCTTCAAAACTTTTCGCTGAATTTGGATTCACACCAGAAAGAGTCGCAGCTGCCGCTCGTGAATCAATCACAAAGGCGCGAGCATGAGCGCAACTCTCAGAGCAATATCTGATGCGGGAACTTCGATTTGGCTTGATGATCTCTCTCGCGAACGAATGATTGCTGGCGGCAAAGCGCGCCACTTATCGGAACTCATTGCTAACGACCACGTCGTTGGTGTCACGACGAACCCAGCGATTTTCTCCGCCTCAATCTCTAAATCATTGCTCTATGCAGAAGATCTCAAAACTCTTGCTGCTCAAGGTCATAGTGCTGAATCAATCATCAATGAGTTGACGACTGCCGATGTTAGACAGGCGTGCGATCTCTTTCTTACGGTATTTGAGCGGAGCAAAGGAGTTGACGGACGAGTTAGCATCGAAGTTGATCCTCGCTTAGCGCGTGATACAGAAGGAACAATTGCTCAAGCCAGGGAATTATGGAAAAAAGTTTCACGTCCTAATGTTTTGATAAAGGTCCCCGCAACGCTCGAAGGTTTGCCTGCAATTCAGACGCTTACTGCTGAAGGTATAAGTGTGAATGTAACGATCATTTTCTCCGTTGATCGGTATCGAGCAGTCCTAGAATCGTTTATCGCAGGGCTGGAGGACCGTATTTCCCGAAACCTTGACATCTCATATATCCACTCTGTCGCATCATTCTTCGTCAGTCGTGTCGACACCGAGATTGATCCTCGTTTAACCTCTCATTCAGATCCAAGCGCTGCATCACTACTAGGAAAAGCTGCAATCGCAAACGCTCGTTTGGCTTATCAACATTTCGAATCGGTGCTGGCATCGTCGCGGTGGAGTTCACTTGCTGCATCTGGCGGCAATATCCAGCGTCCGCTATGGGCATCGACGGGAGTCAAGGATCCTTCATACGATCCCACGATGTATGTAATAGAGCTTGTTGCACCCACTACAGTCAATACGATGCCTGAACCAACGCTCAATGCAGTTCGTGAATCTGGAAAATTCGGCGGCAATACCGCCGCCCAGAATTACGAAAATGCTCATCAGGTCTTGGCTGAACTGAAAGAACTTGGCATTGATATTTCGGATGTCGCGCTGAAATTGGAATCTGAGGGAATTGAAAAGTTCATCAAACCGTGGCTCGAACTCATTAATGTAGTTGAGGTAGCCGCGCGTCAATGATGAAAATCAGTGGCTTCGCGCCTTCACACGAGAATGTTGCTGCTCTCAATCTCATCACTCATCGCCTGGCTGCTAAAGATTCAACCTTATGGGGAGCAGCTGCAGAAAAAGAAGCTGCGATTCGTCTGAATTGGATTGACCTTCCCACCTCCTCGCGTGAATTGTTGCCTGTGCTTGATGCGCTATCTGCATGGTCAAGAGAGATTGGGCATCAGGAATTCGTGCTCTGTGGAATGGGTGGATCATCTCTAGCGCCAGAAGTGATCGCTGCGGTCTACAAAAAATCTCTCACGGTTCTCGATTCGACCGATCCCCATCATGTCGCTGCCGTGCTTTCACGAAATCTAGCGAAGACTTGTTTTGTAATTGGCTCAAAGTCTGGATCAACAATTGAAACTGCTTCTCAGAAGTTGGCAGTCGAAGCGGAACTGGAAAAGCAAGGTCTCGATCCCCGTAATCATCTAGTCGTAGTCACCGATCCACAATCTCCTCTTGACGTGCAATCCAAAGCCGCTGGTCTGCGGACTGTAAATGCCGACCCAAATGTAGGAGGTCGCTTTAGCGCCCTGAGCGCCTTTGGTCTCACGCCAGCTGCGTTGATCGGAGTTGATGTGTCGGTAATTCTTGATGACGCTTTTGACGCAGCCGCAACCTTCACTTCACCAGAATCATCGGTCGTATTGGTTGCGGCTACGCTCGCTGAAAGTTCCATGCAGTACGTAGGTTTCTGTGATCGAGAGTCCAATGTTCCAGGCCTGAGTGAATGGATCGAACAATTAATCGCTGAATCTACGGGCAAAGACCAGAAAGGTATTTTGCCTGTTGTAGTAGAGAATGCGTCGGGCCACACATATCCCGTCATTACTTTCGATGGCAGTTCCAGTTTAAGTGTCCAAGGCACGCTCGGTGCTCAATTCATTTTCTGGGAGTGGGTGACTGCGCTCGTTAGCTACCTTATGAAGGTTGACCCATTCAATCAACCGAATGTCACTGAAGCGAAAGAGAAGACGAGCGCTCTCCTTGAACGATGGAAGGACACGGGAGTTATTGCTCCACTTCCCATTTACGAAAGTCACAATGTCCAAGTCTTCGCAGATTCTCAAGGATCATCTTTGAGCGATTTCTTGCGGCAATCATTTGCGCACAAACCTGGCTATGTGGCGCTGATGAGCTACCTCCATCGTGGCGTTGATGACTCGATTACCGAACTGCGCTCCCTGATTGAAAAGGCGTCATCAACTCCGACAACATTTGGATGGGGTCCACGATTCTTACACTCCACAGGACAGTTCCATAAAGGTGGTCCACGCGTTGGATCATTTCTTCAAATCACTGGAGAAACCGAAGTTGTGTGGCCAATCCAAGGAAAGAATTACGGATTTGAAACACTTGTCATGGCTCAAGCGCTAGGCGATAACGAAGCGCTAGCCGCCCGCGGTTATCCGCTTATACGCTTTCACCTCAAGAATCGCGAAGCAGGAATATCGGAACTGCTCGAGGCTGCGCTCTCGCTTTAGTCTTCGTCGTCTCCGCGAAGTTTTTTAAGGGCCGCTTCCAAAATCTTCTTAGCTTCGGCCTCAGTTCGACGTTCTTTCACATAAGCAAGGTGCGTCTTGTAAGGCTCATTCTTGATTGGTGAAGGAGGATTGTTTTTATCTCGTCCAGCTGGAAAACCACATCGCGGGCAATCCCATTCATCTGGAACAACGACAGTGCCATCTTCGGCAAAGGAAGGCTTGGTCTCATGTCCGTTGAGACACCAATATGAGACTCGGAAACGCGCAATTGCTTCACCACGTTCAGCTTCTCCCATAGGTCCAGCGCCGACGCGCGAACCACGGATTGCGCTTCCACCTGCCATGCTTCTCTCCTTTTATTGGTAAAAAGTTTTCCCAGATCTACTTTCTTATTTCAAAACTAAGCCAAGTGCGATTACTGCTGCGAACCAGACGCCGCCTACGACAATTGTGATGCGATCAAGGTTTTTCTCAACGACCGAAGAGCCTCCATATGTCGACGACATTCCGCCGCCAAAGAGATCAGAGAGCCCACTGCCCTTACCTTTATGTAGAAGTACAAGCAGGATCATCAAGATGCTGGTGAGGACCAACAGAATCGATAGTGCTAAGGCCACGACAAACTCCTTGAGATGTTTATTGGAGCGCTCATACTACCCAAAGCGGGGCTACTACACCGAATTTGCGGGGTTTGAGCCTTACAGGACGCGGTGGAACTTACAGATTCGAGCGAATTCTTCCGGATCGAGGCTTGCTCCACCCACTAATGCGCCATCGACATCTGGCTGTTTCATGATGTCCACGATATTCGCTGATTTCACAGAACCGCCATAGAGTATTCGTGCATTGTCAGCGATTTCTTGGCTACCAATTTTTATAAGTTCAGCACGGATTGCTGCACACACCTCTTGAGCATCGTCAGGTGTTGCAGTCTTACCGGTTCCAATGGCCCACACTGGTTCATACGCGAAGACAATCTTCTTTAACTCTGGTTTATGGAATCCCTTAAGGCCTTCTCGCACCTGAGTGAGTACATGTTCGACATGACTGCCCGCTTCACGGATTGCGAGCTCTTCGCCGATACAGAAAATTGGCGTCATCTCGTTGTCGAGCACAGCGCGGATTTTCTTATTTACAAGAGCATCATCTTCACCATGAATCGCCCGACGCTCAGAGTGTCCTACGACAACATAAGAGCAGTCGAGTTTCTTTAACATTAATCCAGCGATATCCCCGGTGAAAGCTCCCGACTTTTCTGGCGAAATATCTTGTGCGCCATAAGCCAATTTCAAACGATCACCATCAACAAGCGTTTGAACGGAGCGAATATCTGTGAAGGGAGGTAGAACCACAACATCTACAGCGTCGAAATCGCGTTCTTCTAAAGAGTAAGCAAGTTTCTGAGTCACAGCTATTGCCTCAAGATGGTTGAGGTTCATCTTCCAATTACCTGCAATGAGCGGGCGTCGTGACATTTCTACTCCTTCAGTGAGGTCTTATCTTAGGGCGGTAAGGCCAGGAAGTTCTTTGCCTTCGAGATACTCCAGCGATGCTCCCCCACCAGTTGAGATATATCCAAACTGTGAGTCAGCAAAACCGAGGGCGCGAACAGCGGCAGCAGAATCTCCACCGCCAACAACGGAGAGGCCCGAAACTTCGGTCAGCGCTTGTGCCACTACTTTTGTACCAGCAGCAAAATGAGAGAATTCAAAGACGCCCATCGGGCCATTCCAGAAGACTGTTTTGCAGTTCTTGATGGCGTCGGCAAATGCACGTGCGCTATTCGGTCCGATATCCAACCCCATCTGATCATGGGGAATTGAGTCCGCACTAACTGTGGTGGGAGATTCATTTGCAAATGCAGGTGCAACGACGATATCGGTTGGAAGCAAGACGTGAACACCT
The DNA here is from genome assembly GCA_046094245.1 of Actinomycetota bacterium. Taxonomy (GTDB): domain Bacteria; phylum Actinomycetota; class Actinomycetes; order Nanopelagicales; family Nanopelagicaceae; genus MAG-120802. The sequence continues at coordinate 11,070 of JBJTHB010000127.1, read as the reverse complement.
AGTTGTTCTGCTCGGGCGAGGAGTTCTTTTACGAGTGGAATGGATTCATTTTCGACTAAAGATGTGCCGATTTCTTTACCTTGGGCAGCAAGGAAAGTGAAAACCATTCCCCCGCCAATTGCCAACATATTTACTTTGTCTAGCAAATTGGTAATCACGCCAATCTTGTCCGACACTTTCGCACCGCCAAGAACAACGCCGTAAGGCCGTTCGGGCGATTCGGTCAGCTTCCGTAAAACGCCAACTTCGGCGGAGATCAAAGTTCCCGCTGCATGGGGCAGTAACTGCGCTGCCTCAAAGACTGAGGCATGTTTGCGATGTACCGCACCAAATCCATCTCCCACATACACATCTGCATATGAGGCAAGTTTGGTTGCAAACTTCTTACGTTCGCCTTCGTCTTTAGAAGTTTCTGCAGCTTCGTAGCGAACATTTTCAAGGAGAAGAACTTCTCCGCTTTTCAGAGCCGCAACAGCTTCATCTGCGTAAGGACCAGCGGTGTCATGTGCAAATGCCACACTTCGGTTCAGGAGTGAACTAAGTCTTTCTGCGATCTGAGCTAGCGATAACTCAGGATTGCGCTCCCCTGTGGGGCGACCTAGATGAGCAGTAATAATCAGTGTCGCGCCACCATTAAGAAGAGCCTCGATTGTTGGAAGTGATGCACGGATACGTCCATCATCGGTGATTACTCTCTTGCCTGTTCCATCATCTTTCAGCGGAACATTGAGATCGCAACGCAACAACACGCGCTTGCCACGAACGTCAAGCGAGGAGAGTTCTCTGACCATGATGAGGAAAGACCAAAGTTCGTATTATTAATCGCGTCGAATTAGAGGCTCTTACCAATGAAAGTCATGAGATCGACGAGGCGATTGGAGTAACCCCACTCGTTGTCGTACCAACCAGCAACCTTGACCTGATTTCCGATTGCCTTAGTGATTCCTGCATCGAAGATACATGAGTGTGAATCCGTAACGATATCGGTTGAGACGATTGGGTCTTCTGTGTAGTACAAGATTCCCTTGAGCGGACCTTCTGCCGCCTTCTTCATCGCCGCATTGATGTCAGCAGCTGTGACTTCTTTTGCTAGTTCCACGGTGAGATCAGTAACAGAGCCAGTTGGGACTGGAACCCGAAGCGCGTAACCATCGAGCTTGCCCTTGAGCTCAGGAAGTACGAGACCGATTGCTTTAGCCGCACCCGTCGAAGTTGGGATGATGTTGGTGGCTGCTGCGCGTGCGCGACGTAGATCCTTATGGGGGAAATCGAGGATGACCTGATCATTTGTATAGGCATGGACCGTCGTCATGAAACCGCGAACGATGCCGAAGTTCTCATGCAAGACCTTCGCCATTGGAGCAAGGCAGTTTGTGGTGCATGACGCATTAGAGATGATGTTGTGCTTCGCAGGATCATAAGCAGCGTCATTGACTCCGAGAACGAGCGTTACATCTTCGTCCGTAGCAGGGGCTGAGATCACAACTTTCTTCGCGCCGCCAACCATATGCTTTGCAGCATCGGAAGCCTTGGTAAAGCGACCAGTAGATTCAATAACGATATCTGCGCCGACTGAGCCCCAAGCAAGGGCCGCAGGGTCTTTCTCAGCAAAGACGCGGAAAGTTTTCGTGCCGACGGTAATGGAGTTTTCGTTATGAGTTACAGGCAGATTCAAGCGTCCCAGGATGGAGTCGTACTTGAGAAGATGAGCCAGAGTCTCTATATCGGTGAGGTCATTAACTGCGACGATCTCGATATTTGCATTTGAGGCAAGTGCCGCACGGAAGAAGTTTCGTCCGATTCGACCAAAACCATTAATTCCAACTTTGACCACAATAACCACGCTCCATGAGATACGCATACAAGCGCGCATCAATCGAATTTGTATTTAAACGCCACGACCTTGTGGACTTATGAGAATCCTATCAGTGGCTGAAGTTGAAAAGGCTAATTCAGAAGGTCCGGCGAAAGACCTGCTTCGGTATCAGGGATACCCAGTTCTGCAGCCCGCTTATCAGCCATTGCAAGTAAGCGACGGATTCGACCTGCAATCGCATCCTTGGTCATGGGTGGCGTTGAGAGGGAGCCCAGCTCCTCAAGACTTGCTTGTCCGTGGGTGATGCGAAGTTGGCCCGCTTCTCGAAGATGATCAGGAATCTCCTCGCCAAGAATTTCCATCGCTCTTTGGACGCGAGCAGATGCGGCAACAGCGGCACGTGCTGATCGGCGAAGATTTGCATCATCAAAATTTGCAAGACGATTAGCAGTCGCGCGAACTTCGCGACGCATGCGCCGCTCTTCCCAGGCCATAACGCTCTCGTGCGCACCAAGTCGCGTTAAAAGCACACCAATGGCGTCACCATCGCGAATGACAACGCGATCAACACCACGGACTTCGCGCGCCTTTGCAGTAATTCCTAAACGTCGCGCAGCTCCCACAAGAGCAAGCGCGGCTTCAGGCCCTGGGCAGGTAATTTCCAAAGCAGATGATCGTCCAGGTTCAGTAAGTGATCCATGCGCCAGAAATGCTCCGCGCCATGCAGATTCTGCATCACAGATTCCTGCTGAAACGACTTGGGGTGGCAGACCACGAACTGGTCGTCCATGCGAATCAACCAGACCTGTCTGACGAGCTAGCGCATCTCCATCTTTGATGACGCGCACAAGATAACGACTTCCTTTACGTAATCCTCCAGCGCTAATGACTGCTAAATCAGAATCGTGACCATAAACGTCCGCAATATCTTTCCGGATCCTTCGCGCTGCTTGAGCAGTATCCAATTCAATTTCCACCATTATTTTTCCTGCCGAAATGTGAAGCCCTCCGGCGAACCGCAGGATTGATGAGACTTCAGCTTTGCGACAACATGGTTTTGAGACGGATAGGCGACTCAATTCGTCTTTAACGGACGCAGTCATTGCCATGAGCGTTATCTAAGCATCTCCGATTGGAAAATGTGGCTGAAAGCAGAAAATAATTTCTCTGAATCATGATGATTGCGGTCGGAATGAGATGCGAGATCTGCCACAAATACCCGACCTCCCATAGCAGCCACAAGTTCATCTAGTTCACTAAGAACTGCAGCCTGAGCCGCGATAGAGCTGTCAATGAGGGCAATGTCGCAGGTCATCGAAGGGGCGAATCTGCGCATTACTCGGAGATGATCTGCAGGCGAACTCCCAGCTAATTCATCGCCGCGCATGTGCGGAGCTGCGTCAAGATTGAGAACGATGATGCGCTTGGCTGGTGACGATTCAATCGCTTCTCGTTGTGCTCCAACAAGAAGATGCGGTAAAACACTGGAGAACCACGATCCTGGACCAAGCGTGATGAAGTCAGCGCTAGAAATTGCATCCAATCCTTCGCGCGTAGGCGTTGGTGTTTCTGGAATAAGTCGCAAGTCCTCCAATGTTCCTTTAGCGACCGCAACTTCTTTCTGGCCGCGAACCACATGTGTGCCTTCCCATGTTTTGAAAACACCTTCGATATCAAGTGGCTCAAGCGCCATTGGTAGAACGCGCCCAACTACTTTGAGAAGCGCTCCAACTCGATCAAGTCCTTGGACTGGATCCTCGTCTCGATCCCAAAGCGCAGTTAAGAGAAGGTTTCCGAGCGTATGGCCATTCAATGATCCGGAGGAAGTGAATCGATACTGCATGATTTCCGCCCAACTTCGACCCCACTCATCATCACTACATAAAGCAGCAAGGGCCATCCGCAGATCTCCAGGCGGAAGAGAGTGAAACTCTTCGCGTAAACGTCCACTTGATCCCCCGTTATCTGCGACAGTTACGATCGCAGTCAGATCAGTAGTGAGTTTACGTAATGATCTCAAGGTTGCTGCTAAACCATGGCCACCACCCAGTGCAACCACTTTCGGCTGTGTCAACGTTCTCTTCCCAAGTCACGATGTATCGCATGCGCAAAGACCGAATGATCAGCATCTAATTGTGAACCGTTGATCCTTCGAGCCAATTCTTCCGCGATAGCAACAGAGCGATGCTTTCCCCCAGTGCAACCAATCGCCAGTGTGATGAACTTCTTTCCCTCGCGCAAGTAGCCATTGCCGATACTTTGGAAGAGAGCGACATAGCGATCGAGGAACTCTGAAACATTCTCCGCATTGAGGACCGCGGCACTTACGTCAGAGTCCAATCCATTCTTAGGGCGTAGCTCTGGATTCCAATGTGGGTTGGGGATGAAACGACAATCCATCACTAAATCCGAATCAACAGGAATTCCATACTTGTATCCAAATGACAGAACGTTGACTTTTAGCGATGCGCCAGAGTCAGCGGCAAAAAGTTCAGCAATCTTCTTCTCTAACTGATGAACATTAAGTTGAGATGAATCAACGACGAGATCTGCACCAGAACGGAGTTCGCGCAACTTCTCTCGTTCACGGTCTATTCCATCGACGATGCGATCACTTCCTTGCAGCGGGTGAGGTCTCCGAGAAGATTCAAATCGTCGAACGAGTACATCGTCGGCGGCATCGACAAAGATGATCTTTCGCGAGATTCCACGTTCAGCCAATTCCGCTAGCGATCGGTTAAGGTCATCAAAGAATTGGCGACCACGTACGTCGATGACGACGGCAATGGAATCTGCTGAACGTTCGGTCATATCACACACAGAAAGAAGGAGTGAAGGAGGCAAGTTATCGATGACAGACCAACCATGGTCCTCCATCGCGTGCGCAACGGTCGATCGACCTGCGCCGCTCATGCCAGTGATGATGACGACTTCGCGGTTCATGCGCCCATCATGCCGAGCATGTCAAGTAACCACATCGCTAACGCTCGAGAATCTCACCAGTGGCGGTATCGACTGACACTTGCACTTCACTGTCCATAACGGCGCGTACGATGTTTTCTGCGCTCTTAGGTCCAATTCCCGGTACAGCGGCAATCTCTTCCATGGAAGCTTTTTTTAATGATGCAACGGAACCAAAATGCTCTAAGAGCGCCTGCCTACGCACTTCACCAAGATTTGGAATCTCATCGAGCAAGGATTCCAGCATCAATTTAGATCGTTTGGAGCGATGAAAAGTAATGGCGAATCTATGTGCCTCATCGCGAATACGTTGGACAAGATACAAAGCCTCGCTATGTCGCGGCAGGATTACTGGATAACTTTGATCAGGAAACCAGATTTCCTCAAGTCTCTTTGCTAAACCAACCAGCGCAATATCAGTGATGCCTAATTCAGCGAATGCGCGTGCAGCCGCATTCACTTGGCCACGACCACCGTCAACGATGACAAGTTGTGGCGGATACGCAAACTTTGGTTTCTCTCCCCCGCTCACTTCAATCTCATTAAGATCAATATCCTTCTCTGCCAGATATCGCTTGAAACGTCTTGTGATGACGTGGTGCATGGCGCGGGTATCATCGAATTTCTCTTTATCGTCAATGCCAAATCTTCGATACTCACTTTTCTTCGGCTGACCATCTTCAAATACCACCATTGAAGCAACTACTGAGGTACCTTGAATATTTGAGATATCAAAGCATTCGATTCGAAGCGGCAGCTCTTCTAGATTAAGTGCGGTCGCTAAATCATCTAACGCACGTCCGCTTACACCTGCATCATTGGCGCGCTTACTCAAGAATTGAATAAGGGCTTGATGCGCATTTCGCGTCACCATGTCGAGCAATTCAGTTTTCTCGCCTCGTTCAGGTTGTCGTACAGTCACTTTCGAACCGATACGCCCCGACAGGAACTCTGCTAACGAATCACCTTCGACGCTCTGATTCACAAGAATCTCTTTCGCAGGCTCGAATTCTGAGTAAATCTGAGCAATAGTTGCATCAAGTAGCGATATGTCTTCTGGAAGATTTCCGATATCAATCATCCACGATTTTGAGCCAATAACCCGACCGCTTCGGATGCGGAAAAGTGATGCTGCAGCATGGGTGATGTCTTGATGGATTGCAACAAAATCAGCTGAGATGGAATCTGAGATTGCGGCATCCGTGGACTCGGTGGCTCGCTCGAGAGCGACGAGCTGATCTCGGAGTTTGCCCGCTCTTTCGAATTCTTCGGCCTGGGAGGCTCGCTCCATCTCTGCCTTAAGTTCGGCAACGATATCCATCGAGCCATCGGTGATGAATGAGGATAAACGCTTCGCAAGCTCTCGGTGCTCCTCTTTGGAGATTCGATCCACACATGGAGCGGCGCATTTTCCAATGTCGCCGAGGAGACATGGGCGCTTTATTCGTGCTGCGCGTTCAAAATTGCTATTCGAGCACGATCGGACTGGAAAAAGTTTGAGAAGGACATCGAAAGTTGTTCGCAGCGCCCACGCATGCGCAAAGGGTCCAAAATAGACAACGCCCTTTCTTTTCGAACGTCGAGTGATCATGAGGCGCGGAAATTCTTCATCCATTGTCAAGGCAAGGAATGGGTAGGATTTATCATCCTTGAACTGCACATTAAAGGCAGGGTTCTCTTCTTTAATCCAAGTGAATTCGAGTTGGAGCGCTTCAACTTCGCTTCGAACAACGGTCCAATCCACTCGATGCGCCGCATGAATCATCCGATAAGTTTTTTCGCCAACGTTCTTCTGAAAATATGAGTTAAGACGATTCTTCAACGAGCGCGCTTTTCCAACGTAGATAACCCTGTCCTTCTCGTCGAAGAAGCGGTAAACACCAGGTTCATCTGGAATGTTCGAGGGGCGGTACGAGAGTGGTTCAGCCATGGCTATCTCTTCAAAGATTCAGCAAGGAACTTTCCGGTATAGCTACTCTTAATTTTGGCTACGACTTCCGGAGTTCCTTCTGCCACGAGCGTTCCGCCACCAGATCCGCCTTCGGGGCCTAGATCAATAATCCAGTCGGCAGACTTGATGACATCCATGTTATGTTCGATGACCACAACCGTGTTTCCAGTATCAACGAGACGTTGCAGAACCATGAGGAGTTTCCGAACGTCTTCAAAGTGAAGACCCGTGGTGGGTTCATCAAGAACGTAAATGGTCCGCCCCGTTGATCTACGTTGTAGTTCCGTCGCAAGCTTGACGCGTTGAGCCTCTCCGCCAGAGAGCGTGGGGGCCGACTGACCAAGACGGACATAACCCAAACCAACATCGCATAAAGTCTTGAGATAGCGATGAATGGATGGAATTGATTCGAAGAAATCAGCAGCTTTTTCGATGGGCATATCGAGAACTTCAGCGATTGTCTTTGCCTTGTAGTGAACTTCTAACGTTTCTCGATTGTAGCGTGCGCCATGACATACCTCGCATGGCACATAAACATCCGGCAAGAAGTTCATTTCAATAGTGATGGTGCCATCTCCAGCACAATTCTCACAGCGACCACCTTTGACGTTAAATGAGAAACGTCCTTGTTGGTAGCCGCGAACTTTCGCTTCACTTGTCTCGGCAAAGAGCGCACGAATCTTGTCGAAGACTCCTGTATATGTAGCTGGATTCGAACGCGGTGTTCGACCAATTGGAGATTGATCAACATGGACAACTTTGTCGAGATGATCAATACCTGTGATGGTGCGATGACGACCTGGAACGATGCGAGCTCCATTGAGTTTGTTGGCTAGGACTGAGTAAAGAATGTCGTTAACGAGTGTTGATTTTCCTGACCCGCTCACACCTGTGACTGCGACAAATGCGCCAAGGGGAATCGTGACATCCAGATTCTTAAGATTGTTTTCACGAGCTTCTTTAATGGTCAACGCACGCTTTGGATTTACGTCACGTCGTTTCTTGGGGATTTCGATCTTCGATCTACCGGATATGTATGCACCCGTAATCGATTTCTTCGATGCAACAAGGGCTTCATAGTTCCCTGAAACCACAATCTCGCCGCCGTGCTCCCCTGCTCCCGGGCCAATGTCAACGATCCAATCTGCCGTTCGAATCGTCTCCTCGTCATGTTCTACAACAATTAAGGTATTGCCCAAGTCCCGTAGATGCGTGAGCGTTTCAATTAATCGCTTATTGTCGCGCTGGTGAAGCCCGATGCTAGGTTCATCGAGAACGTAGAGAACTCCGACGAGACCTGAACCAATTTGTGTAGCGAGACGAATTCGTTGCGCCTCTCCTCCAGATAAAGTCGCAGCTGGGCGCGCGAGGGTGAGGTACTCCAAACCAACATCAAGAAGGAAGCCAAGTCGAGCGTGCACTTCTTTCATGACTCGTTCTGCAATCTTGGCTTCACGCGAAGCAAGTTTGAGATCTTTTAAGAAAACTGCGCAATCCTCAATTGAAAGTTCACAAATCTCTGCAATATTCTTACCTCCAAGGGTGACGGCAAGAACTTCTGGCTTGAGTCTCGAACCTTTGCAGGCGGGACAGGGCGTCTCACGCATATACGCTTCATATTTCTCTCGACTGTAGTCGCTATCGGTCTCGGAATGACGTCGTTCTACAAAGGGAATAACGCCCTCGAAGCCTGTTGAATAGTTACGTACACGGCCATAACGATTCTTGTAGCGAACATGAACTTCATATTCATAGCCATTGAGAATTGCATCTTTTGCTTTTTGCGAGAGCTTTACCCATGGAGTATTCATCGAGAACTTCACATCATTGGCGAGCGCTTCCAGGAGATTTAAGAAGTAATCGGCCGATTGTCCGCCCGACCATGGAGCGATTGCGCCGTCATTTATGGATAGTGAGTCATCGGGAATGACAAGGTCTTCATCAACTTCAAGTTTGGATCCGATTCCTGTGCATTCAGGGCAAGCGCCGAATGGAGAGTTGAAGGAGAACGAACGGGGTTCCATCTCCTGAAACGACAAACCACAATCGTGACAAGCGAGCAGCTCGCTAAAGGTCTTCTCTTTCTCTCCGCTCTTTACATCGACAAAATCAAGAGTTACCAACCCATTAGCTAATTTCAACGCGGTCTCGATGGAGTCAGTCAATCTCTGCTTACCTTCAGGTTTTGCAGTCAATCGATCAATCACAACTTCAATCGTATGTTTCTCTTGTTTCTTCAATTTAGGCGCTTCGCTTAAGGCAATCGTTGTGCCGTCGACGCGAGCGCGGGAGTAACCCTGGGCGAGGAGATCCTTGAAAAGATCTACGAATTCACCTTTTCGGGCCCTGATAACTGGCGCTAAGACTTGAAACTTGGTTTCTGCCGGAAGTTCCAGAATTTGATCGACAATATTTTGTGGGGTTTGCTTTGTGATTGCTTTCCCACAGTTCGGGCAATGGGGTTTCCCAGCGCGCGCGAAGAGCAGACGTAGGTAGTCGTATACCTCAGTAATCGTTCCAACCGTTGAGCGAGGATTGCGATTTGTTGATTTCTGGTCGATAGATACTGCTGGCGAAAGACCTTCGATGAAGTCAACATCCGGTTTATCCATCTGTCCTAGAAATTGGCGGGCGTATGCTGACAAGGACTCAACATAACGGCGTTGACCTTCTGCGAAAATCGTGTCGAAAGCGAGTGAAGACTTCCCCGAGCCTGACAGTCCAGTAAAGACGATCATCGCATTTCGGGGTAAATCAAGTGAGACGTTCTTGAGATTGTGTTCGCGGGCACCACGCACAACTAGACGATCAGCGCTCATCACAACCCCGCTTCTTCCATGGCTCGCAATTCTCGCTTCAGTTCCTTTATTTCATCTCGTAAACGGGCTGCCAATTCAAACTGCAATTCTGCAGCTGCATTACGCATCTGTTCGGTGAGTGAATCAATCAGGCCAAGAAGCTCAGTCCTAGGCAAGGCTACGAGCGATTTGGCATGCACGCCAACTGGAGTTTCGGTCATACCGCGCTTCTTGTTCCCAGCGAGCAATGTCGTCGTATCATCACTTTCTTGAGCAATCAGATCGGTGATGTCGGCAATTTTCTTCCGCAGAGGCTGCGGATCAAGACCATGCGCTTCGTTGTAGGCAATCTGTTTGGCGCGACGACGATTAGTTTCATCAATCGCTCGGGTCATGGAATCAGTGAGGTTATCCGCGTACATATGGACTTCGCCGGATACATTTCGCGCCGCACGACCAATCGTTTGGATTAAGGATCGCGTCGAGCGCAAGAAACCTTCTTTGTCTGCATCCAAAATCGCAACCAGCGAAACTTCTGGAAGATCCAGTCCCTCACGGAGCAGATTGATTCCAATCAATACGTCATATTCGCCAAGTCTGAGTTCACGAAGTAGTTCCACACGTCGTAAGGTGTCAACTTCTGAATGCAAATAACGAACTCGTATCCCTGCATCAGTAAAGAAATCTGTGAGATCCTCGGCCATCTTCTTCGTAAGCGTCGTTACTAATGTACGTTCATTCTTCTCAGCGCGGATACGAATCTCATTCATGAGGTCATCGATTTGATTCTTAATCGGTTTCAGTACGATTTTCGGATCGACCAACCCCGTTGGGCGGATTACTTGTTCGACAAATTCTCCCCCGGTCTTCTCCATCTCATAAGGCCCCGGAGTTGCCGAGAGATAGACCTTCTGTGGAGTTCGTTCAAGGAATTCCTTAAACGTTAAGGGGCGATTATCGAGAGCGCTCGGTAGGCGGAAACCATGTTCCACCAACGTTCTCTTGCGTGAAGCATCACCTTCATGCATCGCACCAATTTGCGGGACTGTGATGTGGGATTCATCAATGACGCAGAGAAAATCCTCTGGGAAATAATCCAATAGGCAGTTTGGTGGTGAACCGGCAGCACGACCATCAATGTGGCGGGAGTAGTTCTCGATTCCTGAACAGAATCCAAGTTGGAGCATCATCTCAACATCGAATTGAGTCCTCATTCGAAGCCGCTGAGCTTCAAGTAACTTATTCTGTTTTTCTAATTCCTGGAGACGTACTGCTAATTCATCTTCAATCGCACTTATGGCGCGCTTCATCGTTTCAGGTCCAGCCGAATAATGCGTAGCTGGGAAGATGAAAACCTCCGTTACATCGCTGACAATCTCTCCTGTGAGTGGATGAAGGGTCGTTAATCTTTCGATCTCATCACCGAACATTTCAATTCGAATCGCCAACTCTTCATAGACGGGGATGATTTCGACTGTGTCCCCACGCACTCGGAATGTTCCACGCTCGAAAGCCATATCGTTTCGTTTGTACTGAATATCAAC
>JBJTHB010000126.1:0-3579 GCA_046094245.1 Actinomycetota bacterium | reverse complement strand
GGAAGATGAGTGGATATAAAGATCGAGGTCGCGATGGATGTCGCGTTCCTATTCCATGGAAAACTTCACCTCAAGGCGCATTTGGATTTTCCGCGAATGAAAATCTCACACCAGACGAAGCGTGGTTGCCGGCGAGTTCTTGGTGGGGACAGTACTCTGCAGAATCGCAAGAACATGATGAAAATTCAACATTGAATATCTATCGCAAAGCGCTAGCAGTTCGTAAAGCTGAAACAGGACTTGGTGATGGACCAATCGAATGGATCAACTCCGGCCACGATGTCGTTGCATTCTCACGTCCAGGGAAATTCGTGTGTTACATCAACTTTGGAGCTGACTTCGAACTTCCACAGAATGCTGAAGTATTAGTAGCAAGCGGTCCTCTTAAGGGCAATCTGCTTCCCACAGATACCGCAGTCTGGTTACGTGTGAAGTAAATGCCAAATACGGCGTTGCAAGAGAAGACGGTTAAAGTACTTGCTGCCGCCCAAGTTCTTAATGGTGTTGGAGTTGCCGGGACAGTTGCTGCGGGGTCGCTACTCGTTGCATCAATAACCGATTCAGAGACGCTTGCAGGGTTAGCTCAAACTTCATCGGTACTAGGCGCCGCTGCGCTTGCACTTCCACTTGCTCGGCTTACCGCACAAGGTGGAAGACGACTGGCTCTTTCCGTTGGCTTTGTTGCAGGCGTCGTTGGCTCGATTTTGGCAATCCTCGGCGGTTCTCAACAGAACATTGTGCTCATGCTGATGGGAACATTTCTTGTTGGAGCGGCTTCTGCAGCTGGATACCAAGCGCGCTTTGCTGCGGTAGATCTTGCGACGAATGAGACGCGCGCAAAGCAATTATCGTTCGTAGTTTGGGGTTCCACGATTGGCGCCGTAACTGGCCCTAATTTGATGGAACCTGCGGGAAATTTAGCTGAGAATCTTGGGCTGCCACGTTTGACCGGTCCCTATGTAGTTTCAGCAGTCACCCTTTCGTTAGCAATGATTGTCATTCAGTTTTTCTTGCGCCCGGATCCATTTTTGACCGCAGCTCAACAATCGGGAATCACAACAAAACCAAAAGGCGCGACTGGCGCAGCGCTGCGACATATCCGATCAAATCCTCAGGCTCTCTTCGCAATTCTTTCAATTGCAGTGGGGCATATCGCAATGGTTTCGATCATGGTCATGACACCAGTACATATGGCGCATGTCGACGTAACACTCACAATCATCGGACTTGTTATTAGTGTTCACGTACTTGGAATGTATGCATTTTCCCCACTTGTCGGAGCGTTGAGTGATCGACTTGGTCGAGTTCGCGTAATCCAAATCGGCGTATTCACATTGTTGGGGTCATCGTTGATTTCGGGATTTGCCGCTGCAGATGATGCGATCACACTGGGAGTCGGACTTTTCTTATTGGGATTAGGTTGGTCTTGTACATTGATTGCTGGCTCAGCATTCCTCACTGAGTCGGTTAGTCCTGAGATGAAAACTTCATCACAGGGAGCAAGCGATCTCGTGATGAATCTTTCAGGTGCTGGTGGTGGAGCGCTGGCCGGCGTCATCATTGGGACGCTTTCATACGGTTGGCTCTGCGCTTTTGCTGCCATTCCAGTATTTCTTCTAGGACTTTGGTCTTTCTCGCTCAAGCGCGCATAGTTATCGAAATGTCAGAAGATAAGAGCTTGTACGAGCAGATGGGTGGCAGCGCCACCTTTGAGCAGTTGGTCTCGCATTTCTATGCTCGCGTCTCTGTTGATCCAGTCTTGCGTCCCATGTATCCAGATGAGGATTTCAAAGGCGCTGCTCGAAGATTATTGATGTTTCTTGAGCAGTATTGGGGTGGTCCGAAAACCTATAGTGAAGAACGAGGTCACCCCCGACTTCGCATGCGTCATGCCGCTTTTCATATCGGGGAAGTTGAACGAGATGTTTGGCTCGAGCATATGAAGGTAGCGGTTGATGAATTGGAAATGAAAAAAGAACTTAAAGAAGAATTATGGAATTACTTGGTTATGGCTGCGCACTCAATGGTTAATCAGCCACGAGCTTTTTGAGATTTATTTCCTACTTTTAGAATCTCACCATTACGTAAATACCAGAGCGTTCCTTGGCGATCACGAACCGTCGTAATGCGAAGACCAACCGTCTCAACTTTGCCTTTCACATCAAGCACGTCAACTTGGTCGCCCACACCATATTGATCTTCGACCAACATGATGATTCCTGAAAAGACATCGCGAACAATAGTTTGTGCACCGAGTCCGACCGCAAAACCAACTACTCCCGCTGACGCAACGAGCGGACCGAGATCTACACCGAGTTCCCCAAGAATCATTCCGCCAGCAACTAATCCAATGAGCGCTTTCGAGGTGCTCTTCAATACGGATTGAGCTGTGCGAGCACGTTCGCGTTGGCGAGTAACAGAAGTCTTTTCTCCTGGCATAAAGTCTGCTTCAGCCACTTTGCTTAGCGCTTTTGTGACGGCGCGGGTGGAAATCTGTTGCAGGATGATGGCCATAATGAGAATGATCAAGATGCGAAGGGGAGACCCAAGGAACCAGTCGATTGCCTCGCGAAGGCTCATATTCAGCTCCATTTGAGAAAGACTTTATAAGAACTTAATCAAATATCCGCACAATTCCGCTCCGATTCGGGCAGGATTTCCCCCACGACGCGAGCCACGCGTCGGACCAAAGGGGATTTAAGACGGTGACTACCTCATCGAGAAGGACGCTAGTTTTAAACGCCACCTACGAGCCACTAGGTGTCGTTTCTGATAGACGCGCGCTCATTTTAGTTTTGAACAGTCGCGCCACAATCGTCGAGAAATCAGGAATCACACTTCATTATTCATCCGGTTCAATGGAACTTCCCGCTGTGATTCGTCTACACAAGTTTGTAAAGATTCCGTATCGCCACACTGTCCCGCTCTCTCGCCGTGCGATATTTGCTCGCGATGGCGGTCGTTGTGTTTATTGCTCAGCAACTGCAACTTCAATTGATCACGTTGTTCCACGAAGCCGTGGTGGTGATCATGCCTGGGATAACGTTGTCAGCGCATGTCATCGATGCAACCACGTCAAGGCCGATAAGACTTTGAAAGAACTTGGCTGGAGACTTCGCTCACTGCCTCGCGAGCCAGTTGGTGCAGCGTGGAGGATTCTTGGCACAGGCCGCGCTGAAGATCGTTGGGTTCCATATCTTGCTCCATTTGGAGTTGTTGGAGCATCTGCCTAAACTGCGCACATGTTCTTTGACAACGCAATCAAACTAGCTTTAAACGAAGATGGTTCACTACCTGGAGAACCACTTGGTTTCCTTGAAGGTTTTATCTGGTTCTTCGTAGCGCCAGTCTCAATCGTACTCTTCATCTGGGTTACCGTTGTCGCCCTAGAAAACGCTAAAAAGTCTAAGAAGAACAGAATCAAGCAAGACTTGATTACTCGAATCAACGAATAATTATTTGTCTTGTGCGCGCACTCTTAGTGCACGCTCCAAAGAATCTTTCGCCTCTAAGACATGCCGGCGCAAAGTCGGATGCCCATCTTTACCGACGCCATTCAGCCAGTCATTAGTCTTATTG
>JBJTHB010000125.1:0-13097 GCA_046094245.1 Actinomycetota bacterium | reverse complement strand
TCACATTTCTTCTCTGCCTTTTTCAAAATCATAGCGATCAGCGCGCCAAGAAATTGCGCAGCCACAAACGGCACAACCGAGGCTGCATCAATTCCAGAAGGAGCTTCAGTGAAGGTGCGAGAAATTGTGACTGCGGGGTTTGCAAAAGAGGTCGACGATGTGAAGAAGTACGCAGCAAAAATCCATAGGGGGATGAGCCTCCACGCACTCTTCTCGTTTGCGGTCAGTGCGAGGTAGACCAAGCCTGTCGTTGCGACTACCTCTCCAATTACCAAGGCTGTTCCACTTCGTGAGATAGAGCTTGAAGCAATCAGATCACTGGCAAACATCGCATTCGCGGTCATCACGCCGGTAATTGCACCAAGAAACTGCGAGGCAAGGTAGGTAATTGATTCAATGGGTGTAGATTTTTTCAACATCACATTGGCAAATGTGACAACCGGGTTGTAATGAGCGCCGCTTATTGGCGCCCCGACCTTGATGATGATTCCGAGAGTTGCAGCCGTGACTGCCGCATTGATCAACAGAGAAAGTGCGCGATCATCCGTGAGTTGTGCAGCCATGAAAGATGAGCCCACGACGGCAATTAGCAAAGTCGCTGAACCAAAGAATTCATAAGCCAACTTTCGAATGTTCATGAGATCACCCACGTTTCAATTAAGGTGAAGAGCGATATTGCGAATACGAAGTAAGCGAAAGCCTGCTTCAACGTGGCTGGAGAAACCTTCGAACTTCTGTGTGATGCGACCCTGGAAATCACGAGCGCTCCTATCGCGATGATTATTGGAAGCGACCAATCAATATCGCCCCAGTGACGATAGTGCGCGAAGAACCCAGTCAGGGTGTTAATCATGATGATGAATAGCGATGTTCCAGCAGCTTTATTTGGAGCCACGTTGTAGAACAAAATCAAGATAGGAATGGCGAGGAACCCACCACCAATGCCGAATAACCCAGTCAATGCTCCGATGACGAGAGAGATTGCGATGAGTGCCAGCGGGGAGACTTTTCGCTCCAATTGTTGTTGAGGAGTGGGAATCAACATAGAAACGCCCGCGACAATCAGCACGAGGGCAAAACCGGTAAGCACTAGATTCTCAGGAATCCGAGGCAAGTAATAAGCGCCAGAGATATTCGTAATCAAACCAATTGCCCAAATAACTAGCGCTTCTCTAATTAAGACATCTCTCTGCTTGATTCGTGGGAGAGCGCCTGATGCTGCGCCGACAAAAACGACAAGTAAGGATGCGGTAGTTGCATTAACGGGAGAGAGGCCAAAGACATAAATGAAGATTGGGACCGCAAGCATGGACCCGCCAGCTCCAACGAAACCCAGAACTGATCCGATTGCAACGCCAGAGATAATTGCAAGTGCGATATCCACCTGCAGACGCTATCGCTTTGGAAATGAAAAACCCCTGCGTGACAGTGCGTCACACAGGGGTTTCACCCAGAATTAACTAGAGGTTAAAGAAACCTTCAGTGATTGATGGGCCGAAGTCAGCACCTGATCCCACGAGGACGAAGATGATGAGCGCAGCGCCAGCAAGGGAGAGATTCTTGAAGAAGTTAATAGTTTCTCCTTGCTTTGCTTGTGCATCTTGGAGAGTCCAGAAGTTATGCATCATGAATGCAGAGACGATGAGGAAGATCGCGAGGAGAAGTCCGCCGAGATCGGCATAGACACCGAGAGCGACATAGAGGCCGCCGATGATGAGCATCAAGCCGGTGACGATGACAGAGAGCTTGGCTGCAGGGACCTTCTTATATTGCGCGTAGCCAGTCATTGCTTCGAGCTTGGTGAGGTGTGCGATACCTGAATTGATGAAGAGGAGCGCAAAAAGCACGCGTCCGATCACAAGGAGGATATCCATGGTTTCCTTTCATAGAGGTGACAATTTAGTTGAAGGATAAACCAATTTTATTGAAATTTCAACTATCTCGGCGTTTCGCAAAAGAAAAACCGCGCCCCGATTGAGGCGCGGTTTTCTTTACTTGCTTTTTTAGCCAACTTTGGTGATGCGGCCATCAGCCTTAGGAGTCTGGGTGACTCGCTTGGCGGCTAGATCTGCCTTGATTCCATCTACCAAAATGTCTAGCAGTAATTTGCCAGGGAATTTAGCGGTAGAAGGATTGAGCATCGTGTAACCATCGCCTCCATAGAGCATGAAGTCGTTTGTGGCTACGGTGTAGGTCTTGGCGTCTTTAGCAATTGCAGTTCCATCGAGTCTTGTCACAGCAGTGATCCTGGATCCAGCTGCCTTGGTTGAGTCAAATGAGAACTTGAATCCGGAGATCTGTGGGAATCGACCACCAGACGGGAATTGCGAGACACCATTTTCAAGTGCCGCCCATAGTTGAGTTCCGGTAATTGTCGCAACAGCAACGGAGTTACCGAATGGAAGCACGGAGATTGCATCTCCTAAGGTCACATCGAATGGACCAGTAGCTCCCGCGCCAGGGCGTTTGTAAGTTGAATCGACAACTTTGTACGTAGCAGCTGGGAAGGTATCGCGCAGACCGCCACCATTTGTGAGGGCAAAGTCCGTCTTCAATTCCTTCTTCATCAAATCAGCTAGATAGTTACCCATAGGAGTTTCACCAGAGCGTTCAACTGCAGGTGATCCACCTCGTGGGAACAAATCAGAGACTTGACCAATCTTCACATCAAGTTTGGAAACTAGTTGATCTTTGTATTTCTTCACTAGCGCCGTACCTGCAGTATCAGCAGTAACTCCCTTGAGATCGGCGACAGTGACGTAATCCATGGAGGCTCCATGAATCTTGTTACCTGCAACGCAGAGCTGGATTCGGTTATAGCCGACTCCTGCATTCGGAGTCTGAGCGATGATGGTTGTGCCAGTGCGTGGGGAATTGCCCATCAAGCTGCTGTAGCGCTGGTGGCTATGGCCACCAAGAATTGCTGCTGCGCCATTGATTTTCTTTGCGAGATCAAGGAGTTGACCCTTTGCGATTCCATCTGAGTTTTCTGACCAACCGTAATGAAGAAGTGCAACGACGATATCTGCACCGGCTGATTTAGCATCCTTAATGGCTTGATTTACTCCAGCAACTGATGCTGAGATTTGCAGAGTCTTCTTTGCGCCGCTTGCGTCAGTGTAATCAAGATTTCCAGGGAAGATGACTTCTGGAGTTTCATCGGTATTCATGCCGACAACTCCCACTTTCACTCCACCACGATTGACGATGACATAGCTTTGTGCGGATTTTGTACCTGACTTGAGTGGTTCAAGTGAGCTGTAATTTGAAGCGACCCAAGCAAAGTCTGAAGCGCCGATGATTTTCTGAACATGAGCAATATTTCTATCGTGCTCATGATTTCCGAATGTAGAGACATCGAACTTCATTAGATTCATTGATTCAATAGTAGGAAGCTCTTCGAATTCACTCGAGATGGCAGGAGCTGCACCGATGTTGTCACCACTTGAAAGAGTGATTGTTGAGGCGACAGCTTTTCGCTCATTTGCAAATGCAGAGGTCAATAGAGCGGTACCAGCGTTTGTTGATGATCCCTCGAGCGCTCCATGGAAATCGCTTAATGCAAGTAACTGAACATTCTTTGCGGAAGTCTTTGAGACTCCAGCAAGATCAGTTGCAGTGAAAGTCTTGCTCCACTTTGTAGCGGTGGAGAAACCGTATGCATTCACAGCTTGGACGCTGACAGTTGCTGAGGTTTGCCCTTCAACAATCGGTAGTCGAACCGAACCAGATGTGGTTGCTGGTACTACAACAGGGCATGAACCTTGTCCGCCAGTAACGACGTAGTGAGTTACGGCAGGAGTGGCGCTTACAGTATTGAACCGAACTTGGATTCCTTTATCGGCAACATAAGCGCGAGTGATTGTGGGAGCTGCAGGAACTGCAAAAGTATTTGCAGTGGTCTGCGGGGAAGTGAGCACCACGAGTGCGGAGGTCGAAAGCGCGAGGGCTCCGACGACGGATGAGATTCGAAGACGGAGGGAGCGACCCTGGGTCTTCGAGGCGGTTGTATGTGTGATCACGGGCGGATACTCACACAGGATTTGAGGCTATTTGGTAACGGCGAAGCGTGGCGCAGGTGTCACTTTGGTAACGGCTTGTGCCGTGTCGGGGGCGCTCGCTAGAGTTCGAACAAATGTTCGAAAATCTAGATACCCCACGCCCAGAAATCTTCCTGGCCGGCGGTGAACCAATTGAGTTCACCTATAACGGTCAGCGCTTTCGAATCCACTCTGTCCTTTCCTCATGGCACGAATCAGGTGGGTGGTGGAATCGCGCTAGCGATGGATTCTTCCGACCCGATGATGGTTCGCGGATTCTTTGGAGAGTTGAAGCTGCTCCTATCGGAGTAATGAAGACCTTCGAGATCGAACGCCTTGAATCAATCTCCGATGTAGTTGCTGGTCACACTTCTGCGCACTTGTGGCGCATTCGCCCTACATCTCGCCCCGCATAAATTTCTTATTGCCATGAGCTTCACACATCTTCATCTTGCTAGCGGTTTCTCATTCAAATACGGAACCACTCTGCCGCATCTCTTAGTCGAACAAGCTCGTGAACTTGGAATGGATTCCTTAGCGCTCACCGATCGCGATGGCTTAGCTGGTGCGATTCGTTTCACTCAGAGCTGTATTGAAAATCAGATCGCTCCGATTTTAGGAGTCGATATCGAATACGAAAACCAAACTCGTATGACCCTTCTTGCAGCTCCGGGTAAAGGTTGGTCATCGCTTGTAAGGATTGTTACTGCACTCAAAAAACTTGGAGCTCCCTGCAATCTGGCTTTCTTACAAGAACACTCGCACTACACCACCCATCTCTTAGCGCTCCACGGCCCTGATTCTGAGATTGGTCGAGCTCTTACCTCGCGTCGTTACGACAAATCCCTTGCTCTCTTTAACTCAAGTCGTGAGCTATTCCTCAACCAAGCAATTGAATGCGTCTCGCATCTGGTTTATGGCGATGGACCAAAATCTACGATTCACGCCGCTCGGATGTTGGGGTTTGCGCGCGACCATGATTTCCCTGCAGTTCTCACTAATGCAGCCCGAATGCGTACTCGTGAGGATGCGCCTGTTGCTGATGTCCTCGATGCCACACGCCACTTACTCCCACTTCATAAGAACATCGTCGAACGCAAGAACGCAGAAGCTTTCCTTAAGTCAACAGAAGAAATGGAATCTCTTGCCGAAAAAATCTCACTTGCTGCAGGGGAGCGACGTTGGAAGAAGCTACTCACTACTACTCGCGAATGGGCTGATTGCGCTCGGTTATCGCCACGCGACGATATTGGCGTTGGTTCTATTCATTTACCGGAGCCTCATGTTGTGGGAGCTCGCAATCATCACGAACTCACCGCCCAACTTCGCAATCGATCAATCGCCGGCATCAACTGGCGCTATGGGCGCTCACGTTCTGATGTTCAGGAACGACTTGATAAAGAGCTCTCCATTATCGAACACTTGGGATACGAGTCCTATTTCTTAACCGTTGCTGACATCACCGATCGCGCTCGCGCTAGTGGGATTCGAGTCGCAGCTCGCGGTAGCGGCGCTGGTTCTCTGGTTTGTCATCTCCTAGGCATCTCAGGCGTTGAACCTTTATCACTTGGACTATTGATGGAACGTTTCTGCTCGCCACTTCGTAGCGCACTTCCTGATATTGATATCGATGTCGAATCAGCTCGACGTCTTGAGATCTACGACCAAGTCTTTGATGCATATCAAGAACGGTGTGCGACAGTTGCGATGTTCGATACCTATCGCGCTCGCCATGCAATCCGTGATGTTGGAGCTGCGCTCTCGTTACCGCCTATGGAGATTGATCTTGTTGCAAAATCTCTGCCACATATTCGGGCGCGCAATATCTCGCAATCCTTATCGAACTTACCCGAACTTCGAAATCTCAACCTCACATCCTCGACATGGAAGATGGCGATCGGCATCGCAGAAAAACTCGATGGACTACCACGCAATCTCGCGATGCATCCGTGCGCTGTCGTGATCTCTGATGGCGGTTTATATGATCGCGCCCCCATCGAGAAAAATGCCAGCGATTATCCGATGGTCCAATGGGATAAAGATGATGTGGAAGCGATCGGACTTCTCAAACTCGACATTCTCGGAGTACGAATGCAATCTTCACTTGCTTATGCCGTTGCCGAGATTGAGCGGACCACAAAAAATATTGTGGATCTTGATTTCATCCCACTTGATGATAAGAAAACTTTCGAGTTAATCCAATCCACAAAGACTCTTGGCTTATTTCAGATTGAAAGCCCCGGCCAACGCGAACTCGTTGGCAAATTCGCGCCTGAAACTTTCACTGATTTGATCATCGATATCTCACTCTTCCGCCCTGGGCCTGTGAAGAGCGACATGATCACTCCATTCCTTAACGCCCGCCAAGGTTGGGCATCTCGTGAAATCTTCCACCCCGATCTCCTCGAGATCCTCGATGACACCGAAGGAGTAGTTGTTTTCCATGAACAAGTCATCGAAATCATTGCGACGTTAGGCGGCATAACGCTGGCTGAAGCTGATGAGAAGCGCCGAGCGCTCGGCTATAAAGAAGGTCAACAAGAAGTCTGTGACTGGTTCTTCCCTGCTGCCACGGCCCGCGGTTATTCACTAGATGTGATCACCAAAGTCTGGGATGTATTACGCGCTTTTGCTTCTTTTGGTTTCTGCAAGGCTCATGCTGCTGCCTTCGCTCTTCCTACCTATCAATCAGCTTGGCTCAAGACCCATCATCCTGCTGCTTTTCTTGCTGGCGTCCTTACTCACGAACCAGGGATGTATCCCAAGCGATTGATCTTGGACGAGGCTCGCCAATGCGGTCTTGCTATCGCCCCAATTGACATCAATCTCTCTGATCGCACATATCGCGTTGAAGGCGAAAATCAGATTCGTATCGCGCTGACCGATATCAGTGGTATTTCAAGCGCTGAAGTTGATTCCATCATTGAGCACCGTCCTTTTATCGATATTGCTGATTTCGTACACCGCAGCCGAGTAAGTCGGCCGACCTGCGAAGCGCTATTGATGGTGGGGGCTTTCGATTCGCTTTACTCTTCAGAACTCAATCGCCGGGATTTATTGCTACACCTCAATGATCTCTATAAATGGTCTGCGACAAAATCGCTCTCATCCATCGGAGGCTCCCAACTCACTTTCGGTTTTACTCCACCGCTGTCGAAGACTGGCTTGCCAGATTTGAAAGCCCACGAACGAGTCAAGAACGAAGTTGAATTCCTCGGAATGGATATCTCACACCACATGATTGAGTTTTACTCGGAATTCCTCAACCAGATTGGCGCCATTAAATCGAGCGACTTATTACACCAACGTTCGAAATCCTCAGTTCTTGTAGCTGGCGTAAAAGTCGCACTTCAAACCCCTCCAGTACGTTCTGGTAAGCGAGTTATGTTCTTAACCCTTGATGATGGATATGGCTGCAGCGATGCTACTTTCTTTGAAGATATGCAACGCACCTGTGCCGAGACGCTTTACAACTCTTGGCTCTTATTAGTTCGCGGCGAAATCCGTCGCACTGGACCACGAGGAATTTCTATCCGCGCCACAGGCGCATGGGAATTATCAGCTGCCTATGAAAAGTGGCGTAATCTCGCCGTTTGTGAGTGATGAGATGCCAGAACACTCCACGATTCTCCACGTCGATATGGATGCATTTTTTGCATCAGTCTCTGAACTTGATTACCCGCAATATCAAGGAAAACCATTGGTCGTAGGAGCTGGAGCTAGAGGAGTCGTTCTCTCTGCAAATTACGCAGCTCGAAAATTTGGAATCCGCGCCGCAATGCCCGTGGCCCGCGCCCAACGAATGGCGCCGACTGCAGTCTTTATTCCTCCAGATCACGAGCGCTATTCCGACGTTTCTCGAAGGGTGATGGAAATCTTCTTTGAATTCACGCCCTACGTCGAACCGCTCTCATTAGATGAAGCCTTCCTTGACGTCACTGGATCCCGTCGATTATTCGGCACTGGTCGTGAAATTGCCCAAGCGATTCGAGAGCGAGTCTTGAAACAAGAGAAGATCACGTGTTCAGTTGGGATCTCCACTACAAAGTTCATCGCAAAATTAGCCTCAGGTCGCTGCAAGCCGGATGGAATGCTTGAAATTACCCATGATCGAGTGCTGACTTTTCTTCATCCACTTCCTGTAAATGAGATTTGGGGAGTCGGCCCCAAGACAAACGAGGAGCTCCAGCGATTAGGACTGCGCACTGTTTCTGATATTGCCAACACCCCACTTCCAACGCTGAAGCGCGCGCTAGGGGAGAGCGCCGGAGTCGCACTCTTTGAGCTGGCGTGGGCGCGTGACTATCGAGAGGTGATTCCGGATGCGCCAGAAAAAAGTATCAGCGCTGCCGAAACTTTCTCCTATGATCTTGAGGACCGCGAAGAGATCTTCCGAGAACTCTTGCGACTTACTGAACGTGCTACTCATCGCCTTCGAAAACGCGATCTGCGAAGTAAGACCATTGGATTAAAGGTGCGATTCTCTGACTTCACTACGATCACACGTTCCAAAACTGTTGCTCTACCCCTCAACGGCACTCACGAGATTTACGAGATCGCAAAAGACTTGTATAACGCTCTCAAAATTGATGGTTCCAGGATTCGTCTCCTCGGTGTTTCGCTGGAAAATCTCTCCGATGAAAATGGCGCTGTTGAACAACTCGAACTCGGGGAGCGTGAAGTCGGGTGGCGAGAAGCTCAAGCCGCGATCGATCGCGCCATTGAACGATTTGGGCGTGGATCTGTGATGCCGGCGCGACTTGTCGGAGATGAAGAAGATGAGCCCCTTAGCGAAAATCCAGAAAACTCCTAGTTCTCGTACCCCCTTTCGACTTTCCACAAATCGGCCGCTCTACTATTGTGGGCGCCATGCCACTTTCTGAGCACGAAAAGCGTCTCTTGGCGGAGATGGAAGAAGCCCTTGCGGCCGATGATCCCCGTCTTATTTCGACCTTCAGTGGCAAGACTCCGAGCCGCTCGCGCGTCGTTGCCGGTTTTGGACTTATCGTCCTAGGGATCTTTGTCCTCTTTGGTGGTCTGATCTCTCAAACCCCACCGCTGGGAATCGCTGGCTTTCTCCTTTCGCTCACAGGCGCCGTCCTGGCAATCTCTAACCTTGGGGGGCTTATGAGTGGCGTAGTTTCCAAAGCAACCCAGGCCCGAAGCCCCAAGGGGGGTTCGAAGTGGAGCTCACGATTTGAAGAGCGATGGGATCGTCGCAATCTCGATGAATAACTAGAACCATCACACGTACCCGCCCGTGAGGCGGGTTTTTTTATGCCCTTTCTCCCAGTGGAGGGAGGGCTTTTTCATGCAGCGGAGGAATGGGGAGAGGTGGTTGAAAATGGAGTAAAAGGGAGTAAAGTGGGGAATTAAGCAGAACGGGGGTTCTGCGGTTTGAGGTAAGTCGGGGAGGTTCACATGTTTCTTGGCACCCATGAACCTCGCCTTGATGACAAAGGTCGTTTGATTCTTCCCGCGAAATTCCGTGATGAATTGGCATCTGGTCTTGTAATTACAAAAGGACAAGAGCGGTGTTTATTTGTTTTTCCTGCTACTGAATTTGCTCGCATCACAGAGCAGCTAAAACAAGCGCCACTCACTGCGAAATCAGCTCGCGATTACATGCGCGTGATGTTTGCAGGAGCTCACGATGAAATTCCGGATAAACAAGGTCGAGTAACAATTCCAAGTGGATTGCGCGAATATGCAGATCTAGAAAAAGAGTGCGTCGTCATTGGTGCAAATACTCGCGTTGAAATCTGGGATGCGAAATCGTGGAAGAGCTACCTCAAAGATCGGGAAAAAGGTTTTGCTGATGTATCTGAGGAGGTATTTCCAGGCCTCTTCTAGGGGCGCAAAAAACATCTCTCTTGTGGCCACTGCCGACCTTCAACTAAACGGCGCCCCTTCCCCGGTGCCGTTTAACCCCCCAGATCCGTCGGCCGGCAGTGACCAGAGGAGAGAAGAGACAGTAAGTGAAAGAACTAACGAGAAAGTCGAAAGAGGGGAAGATGAAGGTAGAGCACACATCGGTGATGCTGGAGCGTTGCATCACTCTCCTTGCTCCCGCCATTGAAAAATCTTCATCTCCAGTTGTCGTCGATGCGACCCTCGGTCTCGGTGGCCACTCCTATGCCCTACTAGAAAAATTCCCACATCTTCGCATCGTTGGACTTGACCGAGATTACAGTGCAATCTCCATCGCACAAGAACGTCTAGCTTCTTTCAACAATCGAATCACCATCATTCATGCGGTTTATGACGAGATGCCATCTGTACTCGATGGACTTGGCTTGAAATCTGTTGACGGAATCCTCTTTGACCTTGGCGTCTCATCACTCCAATTGGATCGCGCTGAGCGTGGCTTCTCCTACGCTCAGAACGCTCCACTTGATATGCGCATGGATCAATCGCGGGGGATGACTGCGCACGAGATCCTCACTTCGTATTCTCGTAACGACTTGATTCAAGTAATTCGTGATTTTGGCGAAGAGAAATTTGCAACTCGCATCGTCGACAACATCATCGAAGCTCGGCAGAAAAATCAGTTGCTAACAACTTCTGATTTGGCCGAACTAGTGAAGAAGAGCATTCCAGCTCCTGCTCGCCGCGTGGGTGGAAACCCAGCGAAACGTACTTTCCAGGCTCTTCGTATCGAAGTGAATCAAGAACTTGCCGTTCTTGAACGCGCCATTCCGCGCGCCATGGATCGACTTGCGATTGGCGGACGAATGGTCGTTATGTCATTCCAATCTTTAGAAGACAAAATAGTCAAGCGCTTTTTTGCCGCTGCATCTGAATCTTTAACTCCGCGGGGATTGCCCGTGGAGATCGCATCGCTTGCTGCAAAATTCCAATTGGTATTTCGTGGCAGTGAAAAAGCCACAGAGCAAGAGATCCTCGAGAATTCACGTGCGCAATCCGTCAGGCTACGTGCGATAGAGCGGGTGGCAATCTAATGGCCCTCTCCGCTCTCGCACCTGCCTTTGAGCGTTCACGTAAAGCTGTTGCGAAGAAATCTTCCCAAGTCGTACTGAAACTCGTTCCCGAACTTCGTCCCGTTCCCGGGCAACAAGCGACCGATCGAGTGTTCTATGGCGTTGTTGCAGGAATCTTGGTTGCTGGTCTTCTTGGTCTTCTGGGAATCAATATCTTGCTGGGAAACGATGCCGTACGTATTCGTGAGTTGAAGCTCGAAGCAATTGCATTTAATGAAGATCGGGAAGCTGCTCTTCGCGAGGTTGCTCGACTCTCAACTTCAGAAGCTCTCGCTGAACGTGCAATCTCCCTTGGCATGGTGCCAAGTGGAACACCAACATTCCTAGACCTTTCACAACCTACCGAGACCGAGTCAGCAAAGGATGTTAAGCCGTGAATCACTACTCACTCGTCGAAAAACGCATTCGGTACGTCGTGGCAATTTCGCTAGTCCTACTCATTGCATTTGCAGTTCGACTTGTTGATGTGCAAGCCGTACGCGCGGCGGGGTATGCAAATCGAGCTGACATGGAATTGGCAAAGAAATCCATCATCATGGCGCCTCGGGGAGCCATCACGGATATCAATGGAGTGGAGTTCGCTCGTAGCGTTACTGCCTATCGAATCTTGGCCGACCAGGCGATCATTGACTACCCCAAGAAATTAGCGGAAATCGCAGCGCCAGTTCTTGGGATGAGTGCAGAGAAACTCGAACAAGACCTCACGGGAACTCGCAGATACGTTGTGATCGCGCAATCAGTGAAACCTGATGTGTGGCGCAAACTCGAAGCTGTAGTGGATCAATACAACGTTGAAGTTTCCAAGGAGAAGAACGGATACGCAAAGAAATTGGCGGGCTTCTTCGCAGAGAGAATTTATGTTCGTGAATATCCTGAAGGAGAGCTTGGTGCGGCCGTTGTAG
The DNA here is from genome assembly GCA_046094245.1 of Actinomycetota bacterium. Lineage (GTDB taxonomy): Bacteria > Actinomycetota > Actinomycetes > Nanopelagicales > Nanopelagicaceae > MAG-120802. The sequence continues at coordinate 1,154 of JBJTHB010000125.1, read as the reverse complement.
GTTTCATCAATCGCGCTGGCGAAGGTGCTGCAGGACTCGAGTACAGCATGAATTCAACTTTGACTGGCATTAATGGCGAATATACCTATGCCAACGCGGCAGGCACGATCATTCCTGGAACTCAAAAAATAACCGCTGAAGCGGTACGTGGAAATACTATTCGGTTGACGATTGATCGCGATGTCCAGTGGGTTGCGCAAGAAGCGATTAGGACCGTGGTCAAGAGTTCGAGAGCTTTATCTGGCACGGTCATTGTGATGAACCCAAAGACTGGTGCGATTTTGGCGCATGCAACATTCCCATCTTTCCAGCCAGGCAATACCAAGAATGTCGATCCCTATCGTTGGCAGAACCCATCTGTTCAAGAAGTTTACGAACCCGGATCTACTGGAAAAGTAATTACGATTGCATCAGCAATCGAAGAGGGAAAGATTTCCCCTGAAACCGTCATGACGATTCCTTACAAGTTAAAGCGCTCAAATAAAGTCTTTCGTGATCACGAGCCACATCCTGTGCAACGTTTGACGCTTGCTGGCGCACTTGCTGTTTCTAGTAATACCGGTGCGATCAAAGTGGGCGAGATGCTCTCGAATGACAAACTCCACTCCTATTTGAAGAAATTTGGCATCGCGGAGAAACCTGGTTCCGGACTGCCAGGAGAAGAGGGCGGCAAACTCCTCGATGTAAAAGATTGGTCGGGAACGACTGCGCCGACCGTAGCTTTTGGTCAGGGCTATTCCGTCACCGCTATGCAAGCGACCTCGGTATTCGCAACCATCGCCAATGATGGTGTTCGAGTAACACCGACATTAATTGCCGGCGTGAGCGATGCTGCGGGACGATATACACCCGCAAATAAACAGAAATCTGTTCGTGTAGTAAGTGGAGATACTGCAGCGCAAATGCGTTTGATGATGGAGAGCGTTGTTTCTGCATCTGGAACTGCGCCATCAGCGGCGATTCCTGGCTATCGCGTTGCAGGTAAAACTGGAACAGCGCAAAGAGTGGATGATTCATGCGGTTGTTATCGCGGATACACGGCTTCCTTCATCGGCTTTGCTCCAGCAGATAAACCAGAGTTTGTCGTTTCCGTGACAATTCAAGATCCCAAAGGCTTACATTGGGGCGGATATCTTGGTGGTCCGGTTTTCAAG
>JBJTHB010000124.1:0-12655 GCA_046094245.1 Actinomycetota bacterium | reverse complement strand
AAGCGACTATCTGCCGATGTCATCAATTTTTCCGCTAAGGGTTCAAGTTTGAGTAAAGGCGAAAGCTTGAAAGATACTGCGCTTACTTTGCAGGCGATGGGCGCAGATGCGGTCGTAATCAGACATCCAGCTTCTGGTGCTGCGCATCAATTGGCTCGGCAGGAATGGACAAAAGGAGTTGTTATCAACGCTGGAGATGGAACGCATGAGCATCCAACGCAGGCGCTTTTGGACTCCTTTACTATAAGGAGAAATCTCCGTTCTGATCAAGGAGACCTTTCAGGGCTAACAGTTGCGATTGTCGGGGATGTCCTTCATTCAAGGGTCGCTCGAAGTAATGTACTTCTTCTTCAGAAACTTGGCGCAAAGGTCATACTTGTCGCACCACCAACTCTGCTTCCTGTTGGAGTTCAACAGTGGGGTGCACAAATCAGCTATTCGCTAGACGATGTTCTAGCCAACGTTGATGCTGTGATGATGCTAAGGGTGCAACGAGAGAGAATGGATGACCTCTTTTTCCCAACTGAACGTGAATATTCCCGAAATTTCGGACTCAATCTGGAGAGAATCAATCGGCTTAAGAAAAGTGCAATTGTGATGCATCCTGGTCCTATGAATCGGGGCTTGGAGATTTCAGCAGATTCTGCTGACTCTTCTCGGTCTGTGATCGTAGAGCAAGTTGCAAACGGCGTCAGTGTCCGAATGTCGGTGCTCTATCTCTTGTTAGGTGGCGCCACCTCTCGAGATTTACCCATGACTAGCGCGGGAGGAATCTGATGAATTTTCACATTTCCAACGCATTGGATGTGAGCGGACGGATTACCGATCTCTATATTGAATCCGGCGAGATAGTTGCGTCCCCTACGAAAGGCGTTGCTCTCCAGAAAATCGATGCCTCAGGTTTAACCGTTGTACCTGGGTTCGTTGATCTCCATACGCATTTACGAGAACCGGGAAGAGAAGATGCCGAAACCGTGTTGAGTGGCTCACGCGCTGCCAGTGCTGGTGGGTTCACTGCAATTTCTGCAATGCCTAATACGTTGCCTGTAGCGGACACGGCTGGGGTAGTGGAGCAGGTATTTCGATTGGGTGAAAGCCATAACCTCTGCGACGTATTTCCCATTGGCGCAGTAACCCTCGGACAAGATGGAAAACATCTAGCCGAACTTGGTGCAATGAATCAATCAGAAGCGAAAGTTCGAATATTTAGTGATGATGGTCATTGTGTTGCAGATGCACTCGTAATGCGTAGAGCATTGGAGTATGTCAAAACTTTCGATGGAATTATCGCTCAACATGCGCAAGATCCACGTCTCACTGAGAACGCTCAGATGAATGAAGGTGAAGTCTCAGCGAAGTTGGGTTTGAAGGGATGGCCAGCAGTTGCTGAAGAGGCGATTATTGCTCGCGATGTGCTGTTGGCTGAACATGTTGATAGTCGCTTGCATATCTGCCATCTCACGACTGCAGGTGGAGTGGAAATCATCCGCAGCGCCAAAAAACGCGGCATAAAAGTCACAGCCGAAGTCACGCCGCATCATTTACTTCTCACTGATGATGTTGTGAATAGTTACGATCCAGTTTATAAAGTGAATCCACCTTTGCGCACAGAGAAAGATGTTCAAGCGCTCCGTGAAGGTTTGGCCGATGGCACAATCGACATCATTGCGACTGACCATGCCCCTCATCCTCAAGAAGCTAAAGATTGTGAATGGAACGCTGCAGCGTTTGGAATGCTCGGACTCGAAACAGCCTTTTCCATCGCATACATGACTATGGTGAAGAGCGGCCTCATGACTCTTGAAGCTCTCGTCAGTAGCATGTCAGTTAAACCTGCCCAGATCGGTAGATACCTTAATCACGGCTCGATTGCTCCTGGCATGAAAGCGAATGTCGCATTGATTGATCTAAAGTCAGAGTGGACAGTAGACCGTGCTGCACTTCACTCAAAGAGCAGAAACACGCCATTCCATCAGATGGTCCTTCCTGGCTTAGTTATGAAAACTTTCCATAATGGCGCGCTGGTCTTCGATCGAAAGGCTCATGTGTGACCGCCTATCTTGTATTGGATGATGGCCGTATCTTTGAAGGTGAAGCCTGGGCATGCACGGGTGAAACTTTTGGGGAAGCGGTCTTCTCCACGGGGATGACGGGATATCAAGAGACTCTCACTGATCCTTCGTATCACAAGCAAGTTGTCATTATGACCGCACCACATGTTGGAAATACCGGTATGAATAGTGTTGATGAAGAGTCGCGACGTATCTGGGTCAGCGGTTTTGTTGTACGTAATCCCTCGCCCGTAGTATCAAATTGGCGCGCGGAAAGATCTTTGGAAGATGATTTGATTGCTAATGGAGTTGTTGGAATCAAAGATATTGACACACGGGCGTTGACGCTCCATCTGCGAGATAGAGGGGCGATGCGAGTAGGCATCTTCTCTGAAAGTTCCTTATCTCGCGAAGAAATGGTCACCAAGGTTAGAAACAGTGCGCAGATGTCGGGAGCCTATTTGGCAAACGATGTTACTACGCCCACAACATATGTAGTCCACCCTGAAGGAGCAGCTCGCTTCAAAGTTGCTGCTCTGGATCTCGGCATTAAAGCTGCAACACCGCGGAACATGGCCAATCGTGGGATAGAAGTACATATGGTTCCGGCCACAACATCGTATGGTGAATTACGAGAACAAGGCTTTGACGGACTGTTTCTTTCCAATGGCCCCGGCGATCCATCAACCATGGACGATGTTGTTTCTCTGGTTCGCCAGGCGCTAGAAGAGAGTTTCCCAATTTTTGGAATTTGTTTTGGTCATCAGATTCTTGGACGGGCTCTCGGTTTCGATACCTACAAGTTGAGGTTTGGACATCGCGGGATTAACCAGCCAGTTTTGAATAAGGAACGCAACCGAGTTGAGATAACCGCGCAGAATCACGGGTTCGCAGTCGAAGCGCCAACGGATGGGATCTTTTCAACAGTGTATGGGCCTGGACTTGTGACACATATCTGCCTGAATGATGGGGTAGTAGAGGGATTGAAGTTAATCGATAGACCAGCTTTCTCTGTTCAGTACCATCCTGAAGCTGCTGCTGGGCCTCATGATGCAAACTATCTCTTCGATGATTTTGTGACGATGTTGGAGCAAAATGCCACGCGATAACTCAATCAGAAGTGTTTTAGTGATCGGCAGCGGACCAATTGTGATCGGTCAAGCTTGCGAATTTGATTACTCAGGAACCCAGGCCTGTCGAGTATTGAAGGGCGAAGGAATCCGGGTAATTCTCGTCAATTCCAATCCTGCGACGATCATGACCGATCCAGAATTTGCTGATGCAACATACATAGAACCCATCACACCAGCTTTTCTCGAGCAAGTAATCTCAATCGAAAGGCCAGATGCGATTCTCGCAACTCTTGGTGGCCAAACCGCTCTCAATGCCGCAATCGCTCTACATGAGCAGGGAATTTTAGAAAAGTACGGAACGAAATTGATTGGTGCTGATGTTGCAGCGATTCGCAGGGGGGAGAATCGGGAAGAGTTTCGAGCCATCGTCGAGAAAGTTGGTGGTGAATCTGCTAAATCCATCATCTGCCACACTATGGAGGAGTGTCTTAAGGCTGCAGAAAGTTTGAACTATCCCGTTGTTGTGCGTCCGTCTTTCACCATGGGTGGGTTGGGCAGCGGAATAGCCTTTACAAAGGCGGAATTGCAGCAGATAGCTGGCGCAGGACTTCGGTTTAGCCCAGTCACAGAGGTGCTTCTAGAAGAATCCAGCAGTGGTTGGAAAGAGTTTGAATTAGAGGTGATGCGAGACAATCACGACAATGTGGTCATCGTGTGTAGCATCGAAAACTTCGATCCCATGGGTGTGCACACTGGCGATTCAATAACTGTCGCTCCAGCTCTCACCCTGACTGACGTTGAATTCCAAAATCTCAGAGACTTGAGTATCGACATTATTCGGGAAGTCGGAGTTGCTACTGGCGGGTGCAATATTCAATTCGCGATCAATCCCACAAACGGTCGAATAGTTGTAATTGAGATGAACCCACGTGTGTCCCGATCGAGCGCCCTGGCTTCCAAAGCAACGGGGTTTCCTATTGCGAAGATCGCTACCAAACTGGCGATTGGTTATTCGTTAGATGAGATTCCAAATGACATCACTAAGAAAACGCCCGCTTCTTTTGAGCCTACTCTTGATTACATCGTGGTGAAGATTCCACGTTTTGCTTTCGAAAAATTCCCCGAAGCAGACCCGCGATTGACCACAACCATGAAGAGTGTGGGCGAGGCAATGGCCTTCGGACGCTCTTTCCCTGAAGCTTTACAAAAAGCGATGAGATCGCTGGAGAAGAAGAATGCAGTATTTTCTTGGAACGGTGACGACAATCTCCAAGATTTATTGAGAGATATCTCGGTTCCAACTGAGGATAGATTGCTCAAGGTTCAACGCGCCTTGGCTTTGGGCGCTTCGGTGGCTGAAGTTAATGAGCGGTGCGGTATTGACCCGTGGTTCCTCATGCAGATCAATCAGATTAATGAGATGGCAGAAGAAATTGAGAGTGCGCCGGAACTATCTTTCGAACTTCTGCGTCGTTCGAAACGCATGGGTTTTTCTGATCAGCAAATTGCCGAACTTCGTAATTCAACGGCTATGGAGATCATGAAAGTTCGTGATCGTCTGGATTTGCACCCCGTTTACAAAACGGTTGATACATGTGCAGGCGAGTTCGAAGCCTTTACGCCGTATCACTATTCCTCTTATGATGTAGAAACTGAAGTAAAGCCGCGTTCCAAGCCGGCAATCATCATCTTGGGCAGTGGACCAAATCGCATCGGTCAAGGAATTGAATTTGATTACTCGTGCGTTCACGCCTGTTTTGCGCTTAGCAAGGCAGGGTTCGACACGATAATGGTTAACTGCAATCCTGAAACGGTGTCCACTGACTATGACACCTCAGATCGACTCTATTTCGAACCGCTCACACTTGAAGATGTTCTTGAGATCTATCACGCAGAGTCGAAGGCGGGACCAATAGCAGGTGTCATTGTTCAGCTTGGTGGTCAAACTCCATTAGGACTTGCTGCTGGTTTGAAAAGCGCAGGCATCCCGATTCTTGGAACGACGCCAGACGCGATTCATCTAGCAGAAGACCGTGGCGCTTTCGGACGAGTACTCACTGAGACGAATCTCAAGGCACCTGAATTCGGAACGGCCTTCTCCTACGAAGAAGCCCTCGATGTCGCAACCAAGATTGGTTATCCCGTATTAGTGAGGCCCTCCTTTGTTCTTGGAGGACGCGGTATGCAGATTGTCTATGATGACAAAGCGCTATCAGAGTTCATTGAGATAGCCACGAAGATCAATCCAGAACATCCAGTCTTGATTGATAAGTTTCTCGATGATGCAATCGAAATCGATGTAGATGCCCTTTTCGATGGCGAGGAGCTCTACCTTGCAGGTGTTATGGAACATGTGGAAGAGGCCGGAGTGCACTCTGGTGATTCGGCTTGTGTAATCCCACCCCAGTCAATCAATAGCGCTTTACTTCAGGAGATAGCTGTTGCAACGACCAAGTTGGCGAAGGCAATCGGAGTAAAAGGCTTAATAAACATCCAATTCGCGATTTCCCAATCCGAGCTCTACATACTAGAAGCAAATCCTCGCGCCTCGCGAACCGTACCCTTCGTCAGCAAGGCAACTGGCGTTCAAGTTGCTAAAGCGGCTGCGTTAATTGCCAGCGGAAGTACGGTTGGCGAACTGCGGATTTCAGGCGTTCTTCCCAAAGCTGAACAGGGAATTGCTCATGGTATCTCTGTGAAAGAAGCGGTATTGCCGTGGAATCGTTTCCGTCGTCTTGATGGACAAGGTGTTGACTCCGTACTCGGTCCAGAGATGAAGTCAACCGGTGAAGTCATGGGCATTGCGCCATCTTTTGGCGCTGCTTTTGCTAAGAGTCAGATTGCCGCTTTTGGACCGTTACCTAAATCTGGATCAATCTTCATATCTCTCTCTGATAAAGATAAGGAAGCTTCGTTATCAGCAGTACGCGGTCTACAAGAAATGAAATTCACCCTGTATGCCACGGCGGGAACACACGCATTCTTGGCGAAGAATGGTGTCACAACAGAATTGGTAGCCAAACATGCTGATAAGGCGAGCAACGCCGATGCTATATCGGCGGTGGATCTGATTAATGAAAACAAGATCTCTCTTGTGATCAATACTCCTTTTGGTCGGGGAGCAGCCCGAGATGGAAGGATGATTAGGACGGCTGCAGTTCAGCGGGCCGTCTCATGCATCACTACCGTTCCTGGACTCAAGGCCGCCGTTGAAGGAATTCGCGAACTGCAAAAGGATCAGTTAACCCCGCGCTGTATACAGGATTGGCATAGATCATGACCGGAATTAATCGCAGAGCACAGCAACGCGATGTTGAGATCATCTCGAATAAGCGCGTGGGGGCATATCACCATATGGTTTTTGCGGCAGGCGAGATGGCCGCGTTCGCGCGTCCAGGAAATTTCGTTGCAATAACTGTTGGTGGCCCAAATTCATCGATGATTCTTCGGCGAGCATTTGCAATATATAGAGCAAGCGATCGCGGACAATATGGCGGGACCATCGAACTTGTCATTGCGCCTCACGGACAAGGCAGTAAATGGCTGACGTCACTCGACATCCACGATCGGGTGAATATGGTCGGACCACTCGGCACTCATTTCGGTATCCCTACGGAACCAGTGTCCGCGCTACTTGTTGGCGGGGGGTATGGATCGGCACCGCTATTCGGACTTGCGGAGGTTTTGAAGGAGCGTGGATGTCGGGTAGATATGGTTCTCGGCGCCTCTATCGCCGGGAAAATCTATGCGCCGCTGGAAGGCAAGCGATCAGTTAATTCACTCACGGTTACTACCGAGGACGGAAGTGCAGGAATCAAAGGTCGCGTCACCGATGTGTTGGCATCTCTGATTGAAAAGAACCGCACAGAAATTATCTATTCGTGTGGACCTATGGGAATGTTGCACGCAGTTGAAGAGGTTTCTCAGAAACACCAGACCATGCATCAATGTGCTGTTGAGGAATCGATGGCCTGTGGAATTGGTATTTGTATGACGTGTGTACTTCCAGTCAAAGATGAAAAAGGCGTCATCAAAATGACCCGTTCGTGCATTGATGGTCCAGTAATGGATGGCGAACGAGTGATCTGGGGTAGTTCCCGCTCGATTCCTGAGGGAACGTGGGGAGCGCCATGAGTCAAGATTTCCAAGCCTTTGATTTTCGATGCAAGTTTGGCTCGAAGCACTTTCCTTATCCCATATTCACCGCAAGTGGTTGTGCCAGTTCAGGAAAAGAGTTGTCACAGTTCTTTCCTTTGAGCGAGATAGGTGGTGTTGTTACCAAATCCATCGCTTTGAAGCCGCGTTCAGGACGTGCAACTCCTCGTATGGCCGAGACCCCAAGCGGCATGTTGAATTCCATCGGTCTTCAAGGTCCAGGAATCGATCAATTTCTCGAAGACGACATTCCTTGGCTAATGGCAAATAATGCGAGGGTTATTGTTTCAATTTCTGGTGAGACTGTCGAAGAATATGCAGCTCTAGCGCGAAGGCTCAGAACTGTACAAGGTTTAAGTGGCATCGAAGTAAACATCTCATGTCCTAATGTCGAGAATCGAGGACTGGTTTTCTCTTGCGATCCCGTTGCATCCCGCGCTGTAGTGGAGGCAGTACGCAGGAATATTGGTGGAGAACTACCAATCATCGTCAAGCTTTCACCAGATGTCACCGATATCGTTGCTATTGCACGTGAGGTAGTCAACGCCGGCGCCGATGGATTGGCTTTAATCAATACCTTGCTTGGTATGGCAATCGACATTGATGCGATGCGGCCAAAGCTCGCCGGAAAAACAGGTGGTTTATCAGGCCCCGCGATTCGTCCTGTGGCTGTACGTGCTGTTTATCAAGTACATGCGGCGTTACCGCATACTCCGATTCTGGGTATGGGTGGAATTACTAGCGGACGCGATGCGCTGGAATTCATTCTCGCTGGCGCTAGTGGAGTCTCGATTGGCACAGCAAATTTTGGAAATCCAACTGCCCCGATCAAAGTAAAGGAAGAACTCGCTTCGCTACTCAAGGAACGTGGTTTTACTTCGATCAGTGACGCGATTGGACGAGCTCATGAAAGATAAATCACCAATCATCCTTGCGCTAGATACCCCTGATGTGACCAGCGCGATTGCAATGATTGATGCGACCAACGATTCCGTCTCGATCTATAAATTGGGTCTCGAATTCTTTCTCGCGCATGGTAAACCTGGCGTATCCGAGATAAAGCGAACATTTCCTGATGTAGATATCTTCCTTGATCTCAAACTTCACGATATTCCCAATACTGTTGCGGGTGCGAGTTTAAGCATCGCTGAACTACAACCTAGATTTCTTACCGTTCATGCAGCAGGCGGGACGGAGATGGTTCGGGCAGCCGCAAAAAATTTGCCTTTGACATCTATAACGGCAGTTACGGTCCTTACCTCACTTGGCTCAGAGGAGCTCCTTGGATTAGGACTCCCTTCAGATCCCACAACATTGGCTATCTCATTGGCCGAGCGAGCTTTACTTGGAGGCGCTACATCCATCGTTTGTTCACCACATGAGGCGGCTACGCTCAGGCACAAGCTTGGTACAACAATCACGATTATCACCCCTGGCGTACGTCCTGAAAACTCATCACGCGATGATCAGAATCGGGTGATGACTCCCCGAGAAGCAATCAATCAAGGGGCTAATTACGTAGTAATCGGCCGCCCCATCACCCAGTCCTCAAGTCCACACGATGCAGCAAAGGAAATTAGGAACTCACTTGATTAAGTTGGTTTAATGACGCCATGGGAGCACCTCCTCAACTCACATTAGAGGAACGACGAGCCGCGCTTGCCAAAGCTGCACATTCACGAAAAGTTCGTGCCTCTTTCAAGGCAGAGATCAAAAATGGGGAACGAAATTGGCTGGAGGCCTTTACCTCCGATGTCGAGGCAATACGGAAAATGCGAGTGAAGGAACTCTTGCAATCTCTCCCGGGAGTCGGCGAGGTACGTGCCTTAAATCTCTTGGAGCGAGCTGGAATCTCTCACAGTCGAAGGATTCAAGGAGTGGGTAAAAGTCAATACGAGTCGCTCTTACGGATCCTCAAGGAGATTGATTAAGTGAGAAAACAGGGAAAACTTATTGTGCTTTCCGGGCCTGGGGGAGTAGGTAAAAGCACAATCGTTGCGGAATTAAAGAAACAGGACCATTTCTATTTCTCAGTTTCTGCCACTACTCGTATACCTCGACAAGGCGAAGAAGATGGCATTGCTTATCACTTCGTTTCAAACGAAAAGTTTCAACAGATGATAGACACCAAGGTATTTCTCGAATGGGCCGAGTTCGCAGGCGCACGATATGGCACTCCACGTAGGCCAGTTATCGACGCACTTGATTCGGGCAAAGATGTTCTACTTGAAATTGAAATCGACGGTGCCCGCCAAGTAAAACGTGCAATGCCCCAGGCCATGATGGTCTTTCTTAAACCGCCATCAATGAGTGAGCTCGAATCCAGGATCACAAATCGAGGTACTGATACTCCGGAGCGAATAGCCGCGAGGTTGGCTCTTGCACGGGCTGAGATGGCTGCTGCTGAGGAGTTTGACCATATCTTGGTCAATCATCGGGTCGAAGAAGTAATTGAATCGCTGGTATCCTTGGCGGCTTCGTAGTCCCAAGTTCGCTTCAAAGGAGTCATAGTGGCAACTCTCGATGGAATCACCAATCCACCCATTGATGAACTACTAGATAAGAGTGGTTCCAAATATTCCTTGGTGCTCTATGCCGCTAAACGTGCGCGTCAGATCAACGCCTATTACTCACAGCTCGGTGAAGGTTTGTTGGAGTATGTCGGCCCACTTGTTGAAACACATGTTCACGAAAAACCTCTTTCTATCGCAATGCGTGAGATCAACGATGGCCTTCTCACGATTGAGAATCTCGAACCTCAGAACTAGTTCCTGCCATGGCTGGCGCTCCAATCACTTTCCCGCGCGGTCGCGAGGTTGTACTCGGCGTAAGTGCCGGAATTGCGGCATATAAGTCTTGTGAATTGCTACGGCGACTTCAAGATTTAGGTTTTCTGGTTACAGTGGTGCCCACTCAAGCTAGTTTGAATTTTGTTGGAAAAGCAACATGGGAAGCTCTTTCGGGCCGTCCAGTCGCCACTTCCGTTTGGGAGAACGCTGACTCGGTTTCCCACGTCGCCCTTGCCGATTCTTGCGATTTGATTGTGGTCGCTCCAGCTACCGCAGATGTCATGGCTCGCATTGCTCAAGGACGAGCCGATGATCTACTCACAACAACTGTTCTTGCGAGTGCATCGCCTAAAGTCATTGTTCCTGCGATGCATCCACATATGTGGCTCAATCCAGCAACACAAGACAATGTCACAACGTTGCGAGCGCGTGGATTTGTCGTACTAGAACCCGACGTTGGTCGATTAACGGGTAAGGATTCCGGCATTGGTCGTTTCCCTGAAACTGCAACGATTCTTGAAGCAATTCAGAAGATATCCCAAACTAAGCCAACGCTTCAAGGAAAAAAGATTGTCGTCTCTGCTGGTGGAACTCGAGAAGCGATCGATCCTGTTCGATTCATCGGCAATCGCTCGAGTGGTCGTCAAGGGCTAGCCATTGCCTACGAAGCGCTGCGAGCTGGAGCCGATGTCACTGTGGTTTCAGCAGCGACCGATCCGTATCACTTAGAAGGAGCTCAGGTCATCCACGTTGAAAGTGCCGAAGAAATGCAGCGTGCAATTGAAGCGGAATTCGTTGATGCTGATGCCTTGGTTATGGCTGCAGCGGTTGCAGATTTTCGAATGGAAAAGAGCGCAATAAGCAAACTCAAGAAGGAATCTTTTTCGAATCTTCATCTCATCCGCAACGATGACATCGTGGCTTCTGTCGGGTTGAAGAAGCGCTCGAATCAAGTCGTAGTCGCCTTTGCTGCGGAAACTTCTACTCACTTGGAGGAATTGGGAGAGAAGAAGCTTCGTGCAAAGAACGCAGATTTTCTCTATATCAATGATGTTTCTGGTGGAGCAGTTTTTGGTGAAGAGATGAGTTCGGGTCTCTTATTGAGTATGGATGGCGCCCCCCGTGTCTTTGAAAACGTTTCGAAATATGAAGTAGCACAAGGAATAGTTGAGGCCATTTCACATAGATTGGGAACACATGGCTAAGCGCTTATTCACCTCGGAGTCAGTAACGGAAGGTCACCCAGACAAAATCGCGGATGCAATATCCGATGGAGTCTTGGATTCGTTGCTTTCGCAGGACCCAGAGAGTCGCGTTGCCTGCGAAACCTTGATCACAACTGGGCAAGTTCACGTAGCTGGAGAAGTAACCACAAATGGGTATGCAGATGTCATGGGATTAGTTCGCGATACAGTTCTTACGATCGGTTACGACAGCTCTGATAAAGGTTTCGATGGCAATAGTTGTGGCGTATCAATCTCAATTGGACAACAATCGCAAGATATAGCTGTGGGCGTGGATCATGCGATGGAGGAGCGTCTATCAAAGTCATCAGATCCCTTGGATTCGCAAGGTGCAGGCGATCAAGGCTTGATGTTCGGTTACGCCACGCGTGATACCGAGACCCTTATGCCACTTCCCATTGCAATGGCCCATCGGTTAGCCGAAGAACTTTCGCGTCAACGGAAAAATGGAACCCTGTCCTATCTACGTCCGGATGGGAAAACCCAGGTCACAATTGAATATGACGGCGATAAACCTATTCGACTCGACACTGTTTTGATCTCTTCGCAACACGCTCCCGATATAGATCTCGAGAAAAAGCTCGCTCCAGAAATCAAGCGTCATGTGATTGATCCGGTTGTGGCATCTTTCAATTTGCAGTCACACGATGTACGAATCCTTGTTAATCCAACTGGTCGTTTCGTGATTGGTGGACCGATGGGAGATGCTGGACTTACAGGACGCAAAATCATCGTGGATACATATGGTGGTATGGCGCGGCACGGCGGCGGAGCTTTCAGTGGTAAAGATCCATCCAAGGTAGATCGATCCGCAGCGTACGCCATGAGGTGGGTAGCCAAGAACGTGGTTGCCTCAGGACTTGCCGATCGATGTGAAGTTCAAGTCGCATACGCAATTGGAAAAGCACAACCTGTTGGTCTTTTCGTGGAAACTTTCGGAACAGAAAAGATTCCTGTCTCACAAATTTCGGATGCGGTTCTGAGGATCTTCGATCTTCGCCCCGCGGCTATCATTAAAGATCTCGATCTTCTTCGACCGATTTATTCAAAAACGAGTGCGTATGGGCATTTCGGTCGCGAGCTTCCAGAATTCACATGGGAGAAAACAGATCGCGCAAACGCTCTTGCCGACGCAGTTAAAGGTTAAGTAATCCAAGTGGCCGCTATCAAGCCACTAACGTTGCGGAGGCAACGCGCTGCGACAACATCAAACTCGCACAGAGATCACTCTGCATCTCTGCAGGCCGAGGTATTAGTCGACACTGGCGTTTATCATCTTGGAGATCCATATTCGTATTCGATCCCGACAAACCTCGCCAATGAGATAAGCGTGGGTTCTGTGG
>JBJTHB010000123.1:0-2320 GCA_046094245.1 Actinomycetota bacterium | reverse complement strand
AACCATCCCGTCAGCAAAAGTTAGTTCCTTCAATTGCGCTACCGTGATTTCGTCAATCATTGAACTTTGATCAGGCCAACGTGAATATATTCCTGAGACATCTGTCATGAATAACGTTTGAGTTGCTCGCAACGCTCCTGCAATAGCTCCTGCTGCTATATCTGCATTTACATTAAGTGCTTGTCCCGTAGCATCATTTGCAACAGGTGAAACTACGGGGAGATATCCCATGTCGAGCAGGTCATGAATGATCTTCGGATTCACTTTATTGACCACCCCAACAAGACCAAGTTTCTCTTTATCCTTTAATGCCACTTCAAGTAATCGTGAATCACTTCCTGTGATCCCAACGGCTGGCAATCCAACCCCAATGAGGGAACGGACAACTGAGCGGAGAACTGTTCCTGTCAAAACCATTTCAACAACATGCATTACCTCTGGCGTAGTAATGCGAAATCCATTTACCGACTTCTTCTCGATTCCTCGTACATTCAACTCAGCATCAATCTGCGGTCCACCGCCATGCACGATGACAAACTTCTCTCCCGCCTTGAATCGGATCGCAATCTCCGCCATCCACTGATGGGCATTCTCATCCATCGCATGGCCACCAAACTTGATGACAATCATGTTGCGTACGCCGAATTCTCGTGAACGTACTCGGGCGTTAAGTCGTTGGTCCAAATAGTCGCCGAAGAAGTCCCCATGTGAAGATCGATGACAATCTCAATCAATTCATCTTTCATGGAGACTTTCTCTCGCGCTTCTCCGGGAGCGCTGGAGATGCAAACTTTCACACCATTGAGTGTGACATCGATGTTATGAGCATCCATAACCGCATTAGTTGTGCCAAGAGCGGCCAGAATTCGTCCCCAGTTCGGATCCTCGCCATGCAATGCGCACTTCAAAAGATTGTTCCGGGCACATGCTCTGCCAATTTCGACCGCATCTCGCTCACTCTTTGCATTAATCGTCGTAATGGAGATTATTTTCGAATGGCCTTCAGCATCAGATATGAGTTGGTGTGAAAGCGACCCAGCGATTTCCATCAGAGCAGATCGCAATTCCTCTTCACTCAGAGTGATTCCCGAAGCTCCTGAGGACATAAAAATCACGGTGTCGTTGGTGGAGGTACATCCATCGGAATCGATTCTGTTAAAGGTTTTATCGCAGACATCCTCGAAGATTCGAGTGGCAATTACCGGTTCCACAATCGCATCAGTCATGACGACTGAAAGCATCGTTGCTAATGATGGAGCGAGCATTCCCGCTCCCTTTGCGATTCCGGTAAAAGTGGTTTGATTCTTAATTGCGCGAGCAATCTTTGGCTTCGAATCCGTAGTCATAATTGCACGCGCTAAATCTTCCAGTGAATTGACATGGAGATTCCCAGCAGCTGTGATAATTCCATTCATGATTGCTTCCATCGGTAGCCGAACTCCAATGAGTCCGGTTGAGCAGATTGCGGTATCGCTAGCAGAAACTTTGAGGACTTCGGCTACTCTCTCCGCCGATCGATGAGTGTCAGCAAAACCTTCAGTTCCCGTGCACGCGTTAGCTCCACCACTATTGAGTAGAACTGCTGCAATCGTGTGGTCTTTGACTACCTGACGAGACCACGTTACTGGCGCTGCAACAACTTGATTTGAAGTGAAAACTGCAGTTCCGAAAAGCTGCGGTCCATCATTAACGATGAGCGCCAAGTCTTGTGCTCCGGAACTCTTTATCCCTGCTGCAATACCTGCTCCACGAAACCCGCGAGGCAATGACTGGGAATCGCTCATTGCCCGATTCCCATCGCATCAAGACCGGCGTCTTCCTCGATTCCACACATGATGTTTGCGTTTTGGAGGGCTTGCCCTGCTGCGCCTTTACCAAGATTGTCGATAGCTACCGAAATTACTGCGCGCGATGTGTGCGCATCGACCGCTACTTGCATATGAACAGAATTAGATCCAATTAAAGACGACGTCTCTGGTAAACAACCAGGTTCAAGCACAGTCACAAATTTCTCTTGCGAGTAAGCATCCAGATATATCGCTCTCAATTTTTCCTCTGAATAGGTGCTCTTAGCAGTAATCGTGGCCAGAATTCCACGTGGCATCGGTGCGAGAATCGGCGTGAATGAAATCTTCGTATCGCGTCCAGAAACAGCGGAGAGCGTCTCTTCGATTTCTGGTGTGTGTTGATGTACTCCCCCAAATTTGTATGAGGTCATAGAGTTCATGATTTCACTAGCACTCAGATTCACCTTTGACGTGCGTCCCGCACCAGTCGTACCACTTGCCGCCACAACGACGATGTCGCTTGTGTCTATCGC
>JBJTHB010000122.1:0-2775 GCA_046094245.1 Actinomycetota bacterium | reverse complement strand
GTGCAATAAAGCTTGAGAGGACAAGAGCAGCGGTAGCTATGGCGCCAGTGACGCCGAGACGCTTCTTATTCATTAATTTCCTCCATGGAAGTATCTGTAACGAGGGGTTACAGAGGAGGCAATTTCAACTCGCGAGCAAAGGGCAGTCAAGGCTAAATGCCCTTGAAACACTGCTAGTTTTACGAGTTACTGATTCGTTATAAAGCGCGATTTTTGCACGCGCGTTTACATCGAGGGTGAACTACTTATGAACGCCCGGAACGGTGTGGTCCCAGCCCTTTACATCTTCCGGTTTGCGTGGGGCTTTACCGATGTAGCGAGCAGATGGACGGATTAAACGACCAGTGCGCTTCTGTTCCAAGATGTGCGCCGACCAACCTGCAGTACGCGCAGATGTGAACATTGGTGTGAACATGTGTCCTGGGACTTCTGCGAAATCAAGAAGTACAGCAGCCCAGAACTCAACATTTGTTTCCAAAACGCGATCAGGGCGACGTTCGCGTAATTCCGCTAATGCTGCATCTTCCAAAGCTTTCGCAACTTCATACCGAGGAGCACCGAGTTCTTCGCATGTGCGACGTAACGTGCGTGAACGAGGATCTTGGGCGCGATAAACGCGATGACCAAATCCCATCAAGCGTTCACCTTTATCAAGTAGTTCTTTTACATAAGAACGTGCATCGCCGCGTTTCTCGACATCTTCAATCATGTGGAGAACGCGAGAAGGAGCGCCACCGTGAAGGGGGCCGGACATTGCGCCAATTGCACCTGAGATTGATGCAGCAACATCAGCGCCGGTTGAGGCAATAACACGCGCGGTGAATGTTGAGGCATTCATTCCATGTTCGGCAGCAGAAACAAAATATGCATCAATAGCGCGAACATGCTTTGGATCTGGTTCGCCTCTCCAGCGAATCATCATTCGTTCAACAACTGTGTGCGCCTTATCAACTTCTGATTGAGGAACCATTGGTTGCCATGTTCCACGCGCAGATTGGGCAACATAAGAAAGAAGCATGACCGAAACTCGCGCAAGATTGCTGCGGGCTTCTTCGTCAGAAATATCAAGAAGTGGCTTCAATCCCCATGCAGGAGCGAGCATTGCGATGGCAGATTGCACGTCAACACGAACATCTCCGGAATGAATAGGAATGGGGAATGGTTCTGCGGCAGGAAGACCAGGGTTGAATTCATCATCGACAAGAAGTCCCCAGACGTTTCCGAATGAGACGCGGCCTACGAGATCATCGATATCGACACCGCGATATCGCAGAGCGCTACCTTCTTTATCTGGTTCTGCAATCTCAGATTCAAATGCGATTACGCCTTCAAGACCGGGTTTAAAGTCATCTGCCATGCGGCGTATTCTGCCTGTATTAGGTAAGTGCGCAAAACGGCGCAGTCAAAGATGCCCTGACCCCTAAAGTGACGTTAGATACACCCATGACAAAGCGCCAACAGCCGGAAATCAATCGTGAGGCGATTTCCGCGATGCGCCGCTCATATGGCGAGGCGGGCTTGAGTGAGAGCGCTGCACTCACAGATCCCATCGCTCAATTCCAAAATTGGTTACACGACGCCGCTTCAAACTCCATGATCGTCGAAGCAAATGCCATGGTGCTCTCAACTGTGAGCGAATCGGGTCCGAGTTCGCGCACCGTCTTACTAAAAGATGTGACAAGCGAGGGCTTTACCTTCTTCACTAATTATTCATCTCGTAAGGCGCGGGAGATATCCGGAAATCCTTCCGTTTCTCTTCTCTTTCCTTGGTATCCCATGGAGCGTCAAGTCATTATTTCCGGAAGTGCTACGAAAATTTCAGAGAGCGCTTCTGCGGAATATTTCGCAACACGTCCATGGTCAAGCCAAATCGGCGCCTGGGCTAGCGCTCAATCATCAGAACTCGATTCGCGCGAAACTCTTGAGGCGCAGTGGAAAGAATTTGCAGAGCGATATCCCGAGGGTTCTTCTGTTCCAAAGCCTCCGCATTGGGGTGGGTTTTTAGTCACACCTTCAGTGATTGAGTTCTGGCAAGGCCGTTATTCACGCTTACATGATCGACTCCGCTATGAAAAAACGACCCAATCGAATTGGAAGCTCCAACGCATCTTCCCTTAGGCTTCACACATGTCCGATATAAAGATTCCTGATTCGATAAAGCCCCGTGATGGTCGCTTTGGTTGCGGTCCGTCGAAGATCCGTTCCGAAGCGCTCGCTTCACTTGCCGCTTCAGGTTCGTCAATACTCGGCACCTCTCATCGTCAAAAGCCCGTCAAGAACGTTGTTGGTCGCGTTCGCACCGGACTCACATCACTTTTCAATCTGCCTGAAGGCTATGAAGTTGTACTTGGAAATGGTGGCTCTACGGCATTCTGGGATATCGCAACGTTTGGGCTGATTGAGAAGAAATCTCAACACTTGAGCTTTGGTGAGTTCTCATCGAAATTTGCATCGGCTGCAAAAGAAGCACCTTTTCTCGATGATCCGAGCATCATCAAATCCGAACCTGGTTCACATCCGAACGCTGTTGCCGAGGCGGGCATCGATACATACGCATTGACCCATAACGAAACGTCGACCGGCGTTGCAATGTCGATTAAGCGTCCTGCAAATACTGAAGGTGCTCTGGTGCTCGTGGATGCCACAAGCGCCGCCGGTGGACTCGTTGTCGACGCAAAAGAATTTGATACTTACTACTTTGCGCCACAAAAATCATTCGCCTCTGATGGGGGTCTATGGCTCGCTCTCATGAGCCCGGCTGCCATCGCTCGAGTT
>JBJTHB010000121.1:0-25723 GCA_046094245.1 Actinomycetota bacterium | reverse complement strand
GAATAGAAACATCAAGATCGCCAAATATCGTCATTGCGACCGTCCGTGGTATCGGAGTTGCCGTCATCACCAATACATGGGGTGGCTCTACTGCTCGTTCGCGTAATGCGTCACGTTGTTCAACACCGAATCTATGTTGTTCATCAATGACAATCAATCCAAGATCATCAAAATTCACGCGATCTTCGAGCAAGGCATGAGTACCAACGACTATTCCGACGTTTCCGGAAGCGATGTTGGTTAATGTTTCTCTTTTGTCTTGCGCGCTCATCGAACCAGTCAATAACGCAATCTGCGTCCCCAATGAATTGCCACCCAACATCCCACCTTCGGCAAGATCACCTAGCATTCGAAGGAAGTTTCGGTGGTGTTGTTGGGCCAAAACTTCTGTGGGGGCTAACAGCGCAGCTTGGCCACCTGCATCCACGACTGCAAGCATGGCGCGAAGCGCGATAATTGTCTTTCCCGAACCGACATCACCTTGCAGTAAGCGATACATGGGATGAGTGCTCGCCAGATCTTGAGAAATTTCATTCCAGACCGATTTCTGTCCCGCCGTTAGCTCGAAAGGAATTCGGTTATCGAAGGCAGCAAGTAATCCGTCATTCCGTGGCGCACGATTTTTCGTTGTAGCAGCTCGAACTTCATTGCGACGAAGTACGAGGAAAAGCTGCATCAAGAGAGCCTCATCAAAGGTAAGACGCTTTCGTGCAATCTCGGCCGCTTCGGCGCTTGTTGGATTGTGAACTTCACGAAGCGCAGTCATGAAATCTGGAAAACGAAGTTCATCAAGCAGTTCTCGTGGAACATAGTCTGGAATCTCTTCAAGTGCATCAAGTGCTAAGCGCACACATTGAGCGATCTTCCATGAAGGTAGCTTTGCGGTTGCCGGATACACCGGGAGATATTTCCCAGCAAAGTCACCAATAGCGGCATCAACATCATCGCCATCTGGAATTAAGAGATAATCTGGATGCGATAGTTGTCTCTTTCCTTTAAATGCTCCAACTTTGCCAGCGAAGAGTCCTTGTCTTCCCGCTCGTAAATCTCGCTCTCGCCACGCTTGATTGAAAAAGGTAAGAGTCAATTTTGCTCTTCCATCTGTGACGATTGTTTCGACGATTGCGCCTTTGCGCCCAGGAATGCGACGTACTTTTGTGCTTTCCACCTTGGCAAAGATTGTTACCTCTTCGCCTTCAATCAGCGATTCGATATCACTCAATTCCCCGCGGACGACATATCTGCGTGGATAGTGACGCAGCAAGTCATCAATAGTTGTCATCTCACATTGTTCGTGGAGGACTTTTGCAGTCTTGTCGCCGACTATTGATACCAGTCGCGTCTCCAGCGTTGCCATGCTTCATTCTCTCCGAAAGGGGCGAGATTCTGGCTGCGCAGAGGGTCGAGGCCGCAGTGTTTCCCGCTCAGATAGATCGAGAATTGGCGCATCGACCGCCTTTACGGCTAATCTTGCGCCCGCAAGTTCAAGTCGCATTAAATCAAGGAGTACGAACGTGGCATCAGTATGCGAAATCTGTGGCAAGGGACCAAGCTTTGGTAACAACGTGTCACACTCAAACCGTCGTACCCGTCGTCGCTGGAATCCAAATATCCAGCGCATCCGTACTCTCGTAAACGGTTACACCAAGCGTCAGAACGTCTGTACTTCCTGCCTCAAGGCTGGAAAAGTTGCTCGCTAAGTAGCGCGCTCCCACTCTTCGCTTTTCTCACGTAACTACCACCGATGTTGGTAGCCAGACTCCGTTTCTCGACGTTTTCCGTCGACATAAATTCCATGCCCTGGCACAACAGTTCCGATGCGAATGAAACCATCGATGTGCTCTGGCTTGCTGGCGGTCGCCAGCAAGACGTGGTCCTCGCCACCAGTTAGTACAGCCGTTAGCGCACTTTCGAATTCATCAAACGCGGTGAGCATATCGTTGAACTGTGCATTCGATGTCAAAGTTTTCGTATCGAGCTCCATTGCTACTGAGCTGGCTGAGGCGATATGTGATGCATCGACTATCAATCCATCGCTGATGTCTGTGGCGGAGTTGAGCAACGGGAAGGCGCTTCGATATTTCACATAATCAACATCAGGTGCGCAATGTTGCGAGATAAGTCTGCGCGCAACATCCGTGTCAATTTCAATTCCTTTAGACAATAGAGATAGTCCTGCGGCAGATGTTCCTGGAAGATGTGAGATAACAACAGCATCGCCAATTTTCGCGCCGGAGCGAAGAATGGGTTTCTTGGTCGCGCCGATCGCTGTTATGGAAATGACAAGTTCGCCACCCTGAGAGAGATCTCCCCCAATGACGCGAGCGCCAACTTTTCCAGCCTCGTCGGCAATTCCACGCGCGAGTCCTTCTAACAAGTGGAGGTGATGCGAAGGAAATGCAACAGCAACAAGTAAGTATTCTGGCCATCCGCCCATTGCACAGATATCTGCCAGATTCGCAGCACTTATCTTCCGACCAATCTCCTCCGGTGAACTCCAATCAACCCGGAAATGAACTCCTTCAACCGCCATGTCAGTCGAGACAACTGTGTGATCAGGCAGGGAGAGCACAGCTCCATCGTCGCCGTTTCCAACGATAATCCCACGATGAACAGATGTTGCATCAAATATCTCGCGAATCCGATTGAGGACTTCGTGCTCTCGCACCTGTTCACCTTCTTTCGACACTATCCGACTTACGGACGCTAGCCTAAATGCGCTAGTGTCTGAGTCACGAACCCAAGTTGAAACGGAAGAACAATGTCGATTCAGGCGTATATCTTGATCCAGACCGAAGTAGGCAAGTCTGGAAGTGTCACAAAAGCTGTGACTGCGATTGCTGGAGTCACGATTGCTGAGGGTGTTACTGGGCCATACGACGTAATCATGCGAGCAGAAGCTGCGAGCATGGAAGATCTTGGTCGCGTAGTGCTTTCAAAAGTGCAAGCAGTTCCTGGCATCACTCGCACTTTGACCTGCCCCGTCACATCAATATAAAGCGCATTACCTCACTACGTTCTGTGGGCGTGATAGCGCGCTCTCACAGAGTTGGGTGATGATCTGGCTATAACTCCTTCCTGTCGCTTGCCAAAGCATGGGAAAAACTGATTTTTCAGTGAATCCAGGCATCGTGTTGAGCTCATTGATGATGATGTCGTTATCTCCAGTCAAGAAGAAATCGACTCGCGCCAAGCCTTCACAACCTAACGCTTCAAAGGCTGTGACTGCTGCTTCACTGATTTTGTGTGCGATATCTGCGGGAATATTCGCAGGGACATCAAACGAAGTGGAGCCATCAATGTACTTCGCTTCGAAATCATAAAACTCATGCGGTTCATGAACTCGTACTTCGCCAAGTATTGAAGGAATTGCTTTACCTTCGACCTGTAAGACTGCGCATTCAATTTCACGTCCCACGATTGCAACTTCAACCATCGCCCGCGGATCATGGCGATGCGCCTCGTCAATTGCAGCCGCAATCTGATCATCGCTCTTGACTTTTGACGTTCCACGACTTGAACCGCTCCGTGCAGGCTTAATGAAAACTGGTAAACCGAGAGCTTTAATCTTTGCTAATTCAAGGGACCGATTAGCCTTCCAACCTCGCTCATGGATTGTGATTCCATCGGCGACTTTCAAGCCAAAGTCTGCATAAATCGGTTTTGCAAATGTCTTATCCATCGCAACAGCGGAGGCAAGAACTCCTGAACCTACATACGGTATTCCTGCCATCTCCAAGAATCCCTGCACAGTGCCATCTTCACCATAGGCGCCATGAAGCAGAGGAAAGACAAGGTCTATTGAAAGAGATCGGCCATTAGCTGATGAAAAACCAGCGATATCGGCGCGTATTGCGGGCGCGTTTTCGGGAACGTAGGGAAGTCCGTCATTTCCCGTGACAAATTCTGATGCATCATGAAGTTCAACCCAGGCGCCTTTTTCAGTGATGCCAATCAAGACGGGTTCGAATCTATTTTTATCTATTGCGCTCAGCACGCCCCGCGCTGAAATACACGAGATGGGATGTTCACTACTTTGGCCACCGCAGATGATCGCAACGCGTTTTTTGCTCATACGTGATCGATCTCCGCCCCTGTGTGAATCTTCATCAACCCCACAATTGCTTGTTGAGGACTAATCGTATTACTCACCACATCTTTGACTGCCTCCATGATTGGAGCTTCGATTCCTACTAAGTGCGCCAACTCCACAACTGCGCTCGCTGTCGCAACTCCTTCGACCGTGGATCGCGCCTCAGCTTGTGCGCTCGCCATAGATCCCGTGCGACCCAGCGCTTCTCCAAATGAGCGATTGCGCGATAGCGGCGATCCGCACGTCGCAAGGAGATCGCCCACTCCAGCCAGTCCCACAAATGTCAGCGGCATTGCGCCGCGCGCCATTCCCAATCGCGTTAATTCATTGAGACCGCGCGTGATTACCAGCGCTTGCGTGTTTTCGCCAAAACCCATTCCAATCGACATGCCAACTGCAAGTGCAATCACATTCTTTGCAGCGCCAGCAAGTTCGCAACCAATCACATCATTGGATGTATACACTCGAAAATATGGAGCGCTAAACGTTTTTGCGGTGAGATCGGCTAGCTCCTGAGAGGTTGAAGCGGCGACTGCGCCCGTTGGTTGGCGAAGCACAACTTCACGAGCCAAGTTAGGTCCTGTAATGATGGCTAGTTTCTCCTCGGGAAAATCCAATACTTCGCGTACTACCTCCGTCATCCGCAACTGGGTGGAAACTTCAATACCTTTGAGGGATGAGACGATGGGAATGTCCCTAGAAATCAAGCCTTTCCACGCCTTTAAGTTCTCGCGCAGAGATTGCGCTGGTATGGCAAGCACGGTCAATTCGGAATGCGCAAACGCAGCAGAAATATCGCTTGTTGCTCGCAAATTAGTAGGTAAAACCAGCGCAGGCAATGAATGGTGATTGGTATGTACCGTGTTTATTTCTTCAACAACCGCTTGGTTCCTACCCCAAATCAGCACATCATTTCCGGCATCACAGAGAACCTGGGCCAGCGTTGTGCCCCATTGCCCCGAACCTAGTACGGTGACTTTCATGATTGCGCCTTGCGTTTCGCTTTCTTGTAATTTCCAATTCGGGGCAGATCAGATTTCTTTGGATCAAACCTAATAGCAGGTGCTTTTTCCCCGCGCAGCTCTTCTAGCAATAATGTAATGCGATCCATGATGTAATCTGCAGCTTCTTCAATTGCGACGGGGTCGTCATGACGACCTTGCCAGCGCGAGAGGTCTACCGGATCTCCCATAATGACTGAGACCTTCGTTCGTGGGAAAAGTCGTAACTTCTTGCTGTATGGCGGTAAAACTTTTTCCGGCCCCCACGATGCACAGGGATACACAGGCGCTCCGGTAATCAATGCAAGACGAGCGACACCTGTCTTGGCGCGCATCGGCCAAAGATTCTCATCACGCGTCAACGTTCCTTCGGGATAAACACCCAGGAGATGTCCCGCTTTCAAAACTGCAATCGCATGTTCCAAGCCTTTAACCGCATCTTTTGATTCTCGTGACACAGGTATCTGTCCCGCGCCTCTGATGACAGTGCCGATGATTGGAATGCGGAAGACAGATTCTTTTCCGAGGTACCGCGGTGCGCGTCCGTTGTTGTAAAGGAAATGCGTGAAGGTCAACGGATCTACATATGAAAGGTGATTACAGACAACGATGGCTGCGCCGCTTTTAGGGAGTTTCTCGGCACCTCGCCAATCTCGTTTGATGATGGCGGTGAGAATTGGTCTCAGAAGTGTTGCGCCGAAACGGAACCAGGGATTGCTGCCTAATGGTCTTCCTCTGGGCGGATCGTAAGAAATTCTGAGTTCCGCAGGGTTCATGGTTGAAGCCTAGGACAGAAAAATAAAGGCCACGCTTAGTTGCGTGGCCTTTATTGAAAAGAAGATTTTTACTTCTTCTTGCCCTTCTTAGCCTTCTTTGCAGCTTTCTTAGGAGCCTTCTTGGCCTTCTTAACTACCTTTGCTGCTTTCTTCGCTACAGGCTTGACGACTGGAGCTGGCTTTGGAGCTGGTCCCAATTTGCGAGCGCCGGAAACAACTTCCTTGAGCGCCTTAGCTGGGAGGAAGCGAACTTTCTTGCTCGCCTTGATTTGGATCGTTTCGCCAGTGAAAGGGTTACGTCCCTTGCGAGCTTTACGATCAACTTTCTTGAACTTACCAAAGTCGTTGATGGTGACATCTTCGCCCTTGTGGATGTTGCGCACGATGGAATCGAAGACGATTTCAACAGCGTGTGCTGCCTCTTTCTTGCTTCCGTTGAAGTGTGGAGCCAACGAAGCAATGAACTGGGTCTTGTTCATTTAATCCCCTTATTTACGCGTAAAGTTAAGCGTTTGCTTAACCTGCGAATAAATTTACGCAGAAAAATCAAGGTTTTCGCGCATCACGCTCGGTGTGTCGCAATAATTCGCAACGTCTTTCCACCGCGATTTTGCATTTTTTATGCGTAAAAAACCCTCAATTACAGGTTGAGAGTCGGGCGAAAGTGCGTCTTATGACAAGACAGGAAGCGTCTTAGGCTTGAAATTCGCACGTTTTTCTTCGAATTTCTCAACATCACCAAGATTCTGCATCGTTAAACCGATGTCATCAAGTCCTTCCATCAATCTCCAACGCGTGTAATCGTCCAAATCAAAGGAGATTCGCTCGTTTTTGTAGCGTACGGTTTTGCTCTCGAGATCTACTGTGATGGATATGCTCGGATCTGACTCGATAGCGCTCCATAATTTCTCGATCTCGGCTTGGGCGAGAATGACGGTCAATAGGCCGCCTTTCAGCGAATTGCCGCGGAAGATATCGGCAAATCGGCTCGATATGACGACTTTGAAACCATAGTTCTGCAACGCCCAAACAGCGTGTTCACGGGATGATCCAGTGCCAAAATCAACTCCAGCAACAAGAACTGTGGCTGACTTGTATTGGGGTTGATTGAGAACAAAATCTGGGTCATTTCGCCAGGCAGCAAAGAGGCCATCTTCAAAACCAGAGCGCGTTACTCTCTTGAGGTAAACAGCAGGGATAATTTGGTCTGTATCGACATTGCTCCGACGTAGTGGAATTCCTGTTCCGGTGTGCGAAATGAACTTTTCCATAGCCATTCCTCCTACAAATCCGCTGGCGATGAGAGAGTGCCACGAATTGCAGTCGCCGCTGCAACAAGTGGACTTACAAGGTGGGTACGTCCACCTTTTCCTTGACGTCCTTCGAAATTTCTATTGCTCGTTGATGCTGAACGCTCCCCTGGTTTGAGTTGATCAGGGTTCATTCCTAAACACATGGAGCAACCAGCGCTGCGCCATTCAGCGCCCGCATCAAGAAAGACTGTGTCGAGCCCTTCTGATTCTGCTTGGAGGCGCACGCGAGCCGATCCTGGAACGACCATCATGCGAGTATTTGCAGCGACTTTATTGCCCTTGATGATTGCGGCCGCTGCGCGAAGATCTTCGATTCGGCCATTAGTGCATGAACCTAGGAAGACCGTATCAATCTTGATCGCCTTCATTGGGGTGCCAGCAGCGAGATCCATGTAGACCAGCGCTCGTTCAGCGGCTGTGCGTTCTTCAATATCGCTGAATGACTCAGGGTTCGGCACGGATGCATCCAGTGGGATTCCCTGACCAGGATTCGTTCCCCATGTTACGAAAGGTGAAAGTTCATCAGCATTTAAGAAGATCTCTTTATCAAAAACTGCATCGTCATCGCTCTTGAGCGTCGACCAATAAGAAATGGCAGCATCCCAATCTGCACCTTGTGGTGCATGCGGACGACCTTTGATGTATTCAAACGTTGTTTCATCTGGCGCGATGAGCCCCGCGCGTGCACCTGCTTCAATCGACATATTACAGATAGTCATTCGCGCTTCCATAGAAAGTGCTCTGATGGCACTTCCGCGATACTCGAGTACATAACCTTGTCCGCCACCTGTGCTGATTTTCGCAATGATGGCCAAGATGATGTCTTTACTTGTGACGCCAGGTTTCAAAGTACCTTCAACATTGATTGCCATCGTCTTGGGTTTCCCAAGAGGCAA
This sequence comes from Actinomycetota bacterium, assembly GCA_046094245.1. GTDB lineage: Bacteria > Actinomycetota > Actinomycetes > Nanopelagicales > Nanopelagicaceae > MAG-120802. The sequence goes on along the minus strand of JBJTHB010000121.1, from coordinate 17,644 downwards.
GGTCTGCGTTGCCAGTACATGCTCAACTTCGCTGGTGCCAATACCAAATGCGAGAGCGCCAAAAGCTCCATGTGTAGATGTATGAGAATCGCCGCAGACAATTGTCATTCCTGGTTGCGTAAGGCCGAGCTGAGGTCCCACAACGTGAACGATTCCCTGCTCGACATCCCCGAGAGAATGGATGCGAACACCAAATTCCTGACAATTCTTGCGCAGGGTATCCACCTGCAATCTGGAAACGGGGTCTGCAATGGGTTTATCGATATTAAGAGTCGGGACATTGTGATCTTCGGTTGCCAGGGTTAAATCCGGGCGGCGGACTTTACGATTCGACAAGCGAAGCCCATCAAATGCTTGCGGACTAGTAACTTCATGAATCAAGTGGAGATCGATATAGAGCAGATCAGGCTCTCCTTCTGTACGTCGAACGACGTGGTCTTCCCAAACCTTCTCCGCGAGCGTCTTTCCCATGTTCTCGTGACCCCTGTGATTTGCTTCTCAAATGTTGAGATGGCAATATTGGATTGTGGACAAGAAGAATAGCGGAGTTGGCGTTTTAGATAAAGCCGTGCGCATCCTTGGTGTATTGGAATCTGGACCACATTCACTCTCTGAGTTGGTCGCTGTCACAAAGATTGCTCGTCCCACGGCGCACAGACTCGCTGTTGCCCTCGAGTTCCATCGCCTCGTTGCTCGTGATCTCAATGGTCGATTCATACTTGGACCACGTTCGGGAGAACTTGCGGCATCTGCTGGCGAAGATCGACTTTTGGCAGCCGCTACTCCGGCCCTAACTGCGCTGCGAGACGCGACAGGTGAAAGCGCCCAGCTATACAGACGGCAAGGCGATATGCGAATCTGTGTTGCTGCAGCAGAAAGACTTTCTGGTTTGCGCGATTCAGTTCCTGTTGGCGCCGCTCTTACTATGAATGCGGGATCTGCGGCACAAATTCTGCTGGCTTGGGAAGATGCAGATAAGTTGCATCGCGCCTTAACTAACGCAAGATTCAACGCCGCCGCTCTCTCTGCGGTACGACGTCGCGGTTGGGCTCAGAGCGTCGGAGAGCGAGAACCAGGAGTTGCATCTGTTTCTGCTCCGGTAAAAGGGCCTAACAATCGAGTTATCGCGGCGGTAAGTATTAGCGGTCCGATTGAAAGATTAGGAAGACAACCTGGACGAATTCATGCAGCCGCAGTAGTCGCAACGGCTGCGAAGCTAAGCGAATACATATCAAAGAAGAACTAGAAAAACTTTCCATACGAGTCTGGCAGCCCCGAAGGGATTCGAACCCTCGTAGCTGGCTTGAGAAGCCAGAGTCCTAGGCCGCTAGACGACGGGGCCAGATCTCGTTTTATTCATTTGTGTTTCCGCTGGTTCACGTCGCGCTTGAACTACGTGAACAAACGTTGCTGGGGTACCAGGACTCGAACCTAGACAAGCTGAACCAGAATCAGCTGGGCTGCCAATTACCCCATACCCCAATTTTTGCGCCCCAATTAATGCGCGTAATCAGCCCCCAAGAATACCCCGAAAGATGAGGTTATTGCACCGCTGCCTTGAGTCGAGCAATCGAACGTTCTTTTCCAAGTAACTCCATCGACTCGAAAAGTGGCGGTGAAATGTGGCTTCCTGTTACAGCAATACGTACTGGACCAAATGCCAATCGTGGCTTTAATCCAAGTTTCTCAATCAAAATTGCGCGAAGTGAGGCCTCGATGGACTCATGATTCCAATCTGCGAGATCTTCCAGGGCATGCAGCGCTTGTGCAATCACATGCTGCGCTGGTTCTTCCTTTACTTTCGCCGCGGATTCTTCGTCAAACACAACATCGTCAACAAAGAGGAAGCGCAACATCTGGGTGACTTCGTTCATGCGCGCAATACGTTCTTGAATAATTGGTAAGGCCGAACGGACCACGGCAATTTCAGATTCTTCTCCCTTAATGACGCCATCCTTGAGTAAGAATGGCAGAGCACGAGAGAGGAAGTCATCAATCGTGAGCGCTCGGATCTTGTCTCCATTGATTGCTTCTAACTTCTTCATATCAAATCGTGCTGGCGAACTGTTTACTCGTTCAATCGTGAAGAGCTTCACGAGTTCGTCCATCGTGATGTTTTCAACATCATCACCTGGCGACCAACCCAGTAGCGCAAGATAGTTACAAATTGCTTCGGGGAGAAAACCTTGCTCCCGGTACCAAGCAATTGAAACCTCGCCATTGCGCTTCGAAAGTTTCGCGTTGTCCTGGCCCATGACGAATGGCAAATGAGCAAAGAATGGGAAGTCTTCAGGTGCTACTCCCATTGCCTGATAGACGCGTATCTGACGTGGAGTTGATGAAAGTAAATCCTCTCCTCGTAGAACATGAGTTACTTTCATCAAGACGTCATCAACTGCAACTGCAAGCGTGTACAAAGGTGAACCGTCAGCGCGCATCAGCACGAAATCAGGAACATATTTATGTTCGAATGTGACTTCTCCGCGGATCAAGTCAGTAAATCGCGTCTCCCCATCGGGCATTCGCATGCGGATTACAGGTTTACGACCTTCACCTTCGTACCGAGCGATATCGTCAGATGTCAGGGATCGACACTTTCCGTCATAACCAGGGGCTTGATTGAGTTCGCGTTGTTTCTCACGGCGCGCTTCGAGTTCTTCGGTAGAGCAATAACAGTTATAGGCATCACCGTTTGCAATAAAAGTCTTCGCCCATTGAGTGTAAATATCCAACCGTTGAGATTGCAGATATGGACCATATGGGCCGCCAACCTCAGGACCCTCATCCCAATTCAAGCCCAGCCATTGAAGCGTTTCGATTGCACGTTCTATGTATTCATCGGTAACGCGCTCACGATCAGTATCTTCTATGCGAAAAATCAATTTCCCGCCAGTATGTCGGGCATATGCCCAATCGAAGAGAGCGGTGCGGATATTTCCGACATGGAGATCACCTGTTGGTGACGGCGCAAAACGGGTACGCACTTCTCTTTGCTGTTGATTAGCCACGTTGAGACACCCTATTTCTTAATGAACCAAGACCTTCTACAGAGACTACGGCTTCTCCTCCAGCGATCATGGGTCCAATTCCAGATGGAGTTCCAGTAAGAATCACATCTCCAGGAAGAAGCGTCATCACTTTCGTCACAAATTCAATAATGAACGGAACATCAAAGACCATGTCTGACAAAGGTGCGGATTGCTTGAGTTCGCCATTAACAGTTGCCGTCACGAGCTGGGATCCGGGTTTGAATTCCGTATCAATCCAAGGACCAAGCGGGCAGAATGAATCAAATCCTTTTGCGCGCGACCATTGACCATCTTTTTTCTGGAGGTCACGAGCAGTCACATCGTTAGCGACTGTGTATCCAAAGATTACGTCGTTCGCTTTTTCCCGAGGTACCTCCTTGCAGATCTTGGAAATAACGACTGCGAGTTCGGCCTCATGATCGATGCGCTCACTCATCGAAGGCCATTGAATGACATCGTCAGGACCAATCACTGAAGTGTTGGGTTTGATGAAGATGATTGGCTCTTCAGGGACTTCACCGCCCATTTCGGCAGCATGATCTGCGTAGTTCTTGCCGACGCACACAACTTTACTTCTAGGAATAACGGGCGCTAGTAAGCGAACTTCATTCAATTGAAAAGTTGCTTCCTCTTTGAATATTCCTGCATACAGTGGATCTGAAGCTATCGCTCTTATAGTGGTGTCATCTTCAAGGATCCCGAAATGAGGTTCAGTACCAATCTCTGATCCTGCGGGAGGGGCAAATCTAACGATGCGCATTCGCGAAGCCTAAACCTCTTTCACTGCATTGCTTGCAGCGCTCTTTTCGACGAGGAAGGTGGCGATTCTGTGACGTCGCCCAACAGGACGTTCTGCGGTGATCTGCCAGTCATGCAACAAGATTGTGCTTCCTGGAATCGGGACTCGACCGAGAGACTTTGCAACAAATCCTCCGATTGTGTCGACATCCTCTTTCTCTTCTTCGCTTAGATCAATCTCTAGTTTGTCGGCTAGATCTTCGATGTGTAGGCGCGCTGAAACTCTAGCTTGTGTCGCAGTAATCCATTCCAATTCATCGACATCATCGTCGTATTCATCGGCAATTTCGCCGACAATCTCTTCGAGAATATCTTCGATGGTGATCAAACCAGCTGTTCCACCGTACTCATCAACCACAATCGCGAGATGAATTTGATCCCGTTGCATCTCTTTAAGAAGGTCAGCTGCGGTTTTTGTTTCAGGAACAAAGGTTGCTTTACGGAGATGATCCTTCACCAATTCCGTTAGTTCTGATTCGCGATACTCATGTGTTCTACGAGCGAGATCCTTGACATATGCAATTCCAAGAATCGTGTCGAGATTCTCGCCAATCACAGGAATTCGAGTGAAACCTGAACGAAGTGCGAGAGATAAACCTTGGCGCAGATTCTTGCTGCCCTCAATCCACACCATCTCGGTGCGCGGAACCATCAATTCGCGGACTAATGTGTCACCTAATTCGAAAACTGAATGAATCATTTCGTGCTCGGACTCTTCTACCAATCCACGCTCGTGTGCTTGGTCAACGAGATCTCGAAGTTCAGCCTCATTAGCAAATGGGCCTGATTTGAAGCCCTTTCCTGGAGTGATTGCATTCCCGATGGCAATTAAGAGCGCAGTAATAGGACCAAGGACGGTTGCCATAATCACGGCAAAAAAACATGCGGGATTAATCCAACGCCCAGAATTTTGCTTGGCTAGTGTGCGAGGACCGACTCCAACGACCACATAAGACAAGACCAACATCGCACCAACAGCGGCCGATAAGCCAACAACATTAGATTCAAATACAGAGACAAATGCATCAGCGACAATGACTGTTGCCGTTAGCTCACATGCCTTACGTACAAAGAGAATCACGTTTAAATAGCGAGCTGGCTCCCTTATGACTCGCTGGACCCATGCAGCAGCGCGCGATGATTTCACTTCTAGCTCTTCCACGAAGACTCGTGAGATGGAGTTGATTGCAGATTCAGAGCCGGCTAAAAAACCCGCGAACAGCAAGAGGCTGATGACCGAAAGCATCGCATTGAGGCTCATTTACTCTCCCTCCATTTCGTTAGTAATTCGCCTTGAAGGCTAAACATCATTTCTCTCTCTTCATCCTCTCGGTGGTCATACCCAAGTAAGTGAAGTATTCCGTGAACGGTTAACAACTCTAACTCCTCCTGCAATCCATGACCTACTTCGGCTGCTTGCCGCGCTGCAAAATCTGGACAGAGAACAACATCTCCCACCATCCCTGGGCCCTGTTCTGAGGAGTAGGGCTTGATTTCATCCATAGGGAAAGAGAGGACATCAGTTGCTCCTGGTTCATCCATCCATCGAAGATGAAGAGCGCTCATTTCATCTTCATCGACTAGGGAGATACTCAATTCTGATTCACGATGAATTCCCATAGCAGTTAAAGAAAATTCTGCCACCGAGATTAAACGGGAATCATCGCAATCGCTCGAAGTGAGGTTTGAGAGTTCTATATTCATTTCGCACATGTCTTCGCTCCTCGAAAAGAGCGGAAAAACAGCTAGCGATCACTCCTAAGCGAACGAGGCTTATTGACTCGTCGGTTTGCTCGATTTCCTTCGGCGTTATCAAATCGGCCATAAGCGTCAACAATCTCACTTACTAAACGATGACGGACAACATCTTCGGAAGTTAGATCCATAAATGAAATGTCATCTATACCTTCCAAGATATCCCGAACGATACTCAATCCGGACTCTTGATGTGTTGGCAAATCAATCTGTGTAATGTCTCCAGTAACAACCATTTTTGACGAGAAGCCCAGGCGCGTGAGAAACATTTTCATCTGTTCTGGTGAAGTGTTCTGTGCTTCATCCAAGATAATGAATGAGTCGTTAAGTGTTCTTCCGCGCATATAAGCCAATGGAGCAACTTCAATTGTGCCTGAAGCCATCAGTCGTGGAATGGCTTCCGGATCAAGCATGTCATGAAGCGCATCAAAGAGTGGGCGGAGATATGGATCGATCTTTTCATGCAAGGTTCCAGGGAGAAATCCGAGTCGCTCCCCTGCTTCAACAGCGGGGCGGGTCAGGATGATTCGATTTACTTGTTTCGCTTGCAAAGCTTGAACCGCTTTGGCCATCGCCAAGTAAGTCTTTCCCGTTCCTGCTGGACCGATACCAAACGTCACCGTATGTTTATCGATTGCATCGACATATTTCTTCTGATTAGAAGTCTTCGGGCGAATCGTCTTGCCGCGATTACTAAGAATGTTGAGAGTCAATACTTCGGCCGGCGTCTCATTTCCGTCGCTCAAGATCATTGCGATTGAACGCCTTACCGCGTCGTCGCTGAGTGGCTGGCCAGCGCGCACAACAGCAAGGAAATTCTGCATCAACTTCTTTACTCGTTCTGTGCCATCAGCTGAACCGCGCAAGATAACTTCATTTCCACGGACGGTAATCGCAACATCCTTGAATGCATTTTCTAATGCGCGAATGTAGGAGTCATTAGGACCCGTGAGCGCAACGCTAGGGATATCTGAAGGAAGTGTCAGAACGATGCGATCCATTGGTCAGATTCTATCGAGAAGAGTAGGAACCGTCAGTTTTGCGCTTAGCCAGGAGGCCAGGTCAAGGAGCGACCACCCAAAAGATGGAGATGGGCGTGAAAGACGGTCTGTCCTGCGTCGGCACCCGTGTTAAAGATTGTTCGATATCCCGTAAGAGAGCGATCATCAGCAATCTTTCGCGCTACAACAAAGAGTTCTCTCAAAGTTTGCGCATCGCTTGCTGCAAGTTCGGCAGCATTCTCAAAATGAGCTTTAGGAATAACCAGCACATGAGTTGGGGCTTGAGGATTGATGTCATCGAATGCGAGGACTGAATCATTCTCATGAACTTTGCTTGCTGGGATTTTGCCTTCTACGATGGAACAAAAGAGACAGTTCATGGCGTATCTCTACCAGATTCCAAGCGCAGTTTGAACGGCGGCAAGTGCTGCCGCTCCAGCGTGAGCTGAGCGAAAGACCGGTTTTCCTAAACCGACCACGGTGGCACCGGACGCGACGAATGCATCGATTTCCGCATCTGCCAAGCCACCTTCAGGCCCAATAACGATAAGTACTCCTTTATAAACTTTTCCTTTCAGTATCTGTGAGAGTTTTCTGTCAGATGATTCGTGGAAGACAAGCGAGCACTCGTTAGCTTTAATCAAATCGACAATCATGCTTGTGGAATGCACGGAGCTAATCTCAGGTATCCAGGCGCGACGTGATTGTTTCGTTGCTTCTCGTGCCCACGATTCCCACTTACTTTGAGCATCATCTTTCCATTGGCCAATCGAACGTTGCGAACTCCAAGGCACGATGACATCAACACCGGCTTCGGTCAACAATTCAATAGTTTCCCGTGCGCGATCTCCTTTAGTGAGCGCTTGAACCACCGTGATCCTTGTAGCAGATGGATCAATCACTTCTGTGGTGAGGATGGCACCCCTAAGTGATTTCTTTTCCGTAGATGAAACTTTCACGTGCGCCGTTTTTCCGCGGCCATCAGTGACCATAACTTCATCGCCAACGCTTATTCTGACCACTGAAACTGCATGATGAGCTTCATCGCCTGTAATGAAGATCTCCCCTGATTGTGGAATCTCGTCTACTATGAATACTGAGAGCATTAGTTTTTGAAAACGTCTCTGAATTTCCCAAAGAATCCTGAATGAGATTCTGAACTTTCCTTACGAGAAGTGACTTTATTGGAATCTGCAGTATCTCCTCTTTCATTTGCAAACTCTTTCAATAACTCTTCTTGTCGACGAGAAAGTTTGGTTGGTATCTCGACTGCAACATGTGCATACAGATCGCCGCGTCCACCACCACGAAGTCGAGTCATGCCTTTTCCGCGGATAGGGATTACTTGTCCACTCTGCGTACCGGCTTTTATCTCGACATCGATTAATCCATCAAGCGTCTCTACAGAAAGCGAAGTTCCAAGCGCTGCTCCCGTCATGGGAACAGAGAGTGCAACATGGAGATCATCACCTTCGCGAACGAGGAAATCATCGTCCTCAACGATGATTTCAACATAAAGATCCCCTGCTGGTCCGCCGCCAGGTCCTACTTCACCTTGTCCCGAGAGTTGAATGCGATTTCCAGTTTCCACGCCAGCTGGAATCTTTACATCAAGGTTGCGACGAGCACGCACTCGCCCATCACCCGCACACTCGCTACATGCAGATGGGATGACTGTGCCAAAACCTTGGCACGTTCCACATGGACGGGAGGTCATAACCTGTCCGATAAAAGAACGTGTGACCTGTTGTATTTCACCGCGACCTTTGCAGATATCACAGGTGCGCGGAGAGGTTCCCGCAGCGCAACCATCTCCACCGCATTGAGTGCAGATAATCGCTGTTTCTACCCCGATATCTCGAGTGGTGCCAAAGCAAGCATCTTTCAAATCTATCGTCACTCGGATAAGTGCATCTTGTCCTTGGCGCATACGTGGACGCGGTCCACGCGGCGAACCACCGCCACCGAAGAAAGCATCCATGATGTCGCTAAAGCCACCGAAGCCTCCCCCAAATCCACCAAATGAATCTCCGCCTCGATCGTAGGAGCTTCTCTTTTCAGGATCGCTGAGTACCTCGTATGCAGCGGTAACTTCTTTAAATCGATCTTGGACTTTTGGATCAGGATTCACATCTGGGTGCATCTCGCGCGCTAATTTGCGATAAGCCTTCTTGATCTCATCTTGGGATGCGCTGCGATCTACGCCAAGTACTTGGTAGTGATCGCTCATGATTGGGAATCCATTAAGAATCGACCCACGTACCGTGCCACAGCATTTACGGCAGACATTGACGATGAATAGTCCATGCGCGTTGGACCAATGATTCCAAGGCCACCCAGCGCATTTCCTTCTACTCCATAACCCATTGTCACCAAACTCGTCCTTTTGAGACCACTTTCTCTCTGTTCTTCTCCGATGCGAACACGCATTGTGTCTCCTGCATCGCTCAAAAGGCGCAAGAGAACAACTTGTTCCTCGAGTGCCTCTAAGACTCCATGAATTTCGACGGATGATTCACCAGAACTACGAGCAAAATTCGCAGTTCCTGCCAGTACGACTTTCTCCTCTGGTTTTTCAATTGCCATTTCAATCAAGTTCGAAATAATCAATGCCGTAGAGGTTCGTTCGTTTCTACTAAATGCCGCCAGAATGCCCTCTAATTGCGATGCAACATCTGACATGGATTTACCTACGACTGCACTATTGAGACGCTGTCGAAGGTCAGAAAGAGAGCTTTCATTGAGTTCATATGGAAGTTCAAGTACTCGTTGCTCTACTCGGCCAGTATTGGTGATGAGAACCATCATCAAACGTGTGGGCGTAAGAAGTACAAGTTCGATATGTCGAACACGCGATTTAGTCAGCGATGGATATTGGACGACCGCTACCTGTTTGGTTACTTGCGCCAATAAACGCACCGTACGCATAACGATGTCGTCGAGGTCATTCGCACCTTCGAGGAATGTCTCTATAGCTCTTCGCTCAGGTTTAGAGAGTGGCTTTACCGTTGCGATTTTGTCCACGAAGAGTCGGTAGCCCTTATCGGTCGGGATTCTGCCCGCACTTGTGTGAGGTTGAGTTATGAGACCAGCTTCCTCAAGAACTGACATCTCATTGCGGATTGTCGCTGGCGAAATTCCAAGCCCGTGCCGTTGTGAAATTGCTTTCGAACCAACTGGCTCTTCTGTCGCTACATACTCTTCGACAATTGCTCGAAGGATGTCGAGTTGACGAGATTCCATACTTGAACGATTCCCTATCAAATCGTTGCGATACCGATTGTTGCCAAGATAATCAGCAACATGGCAGGAAATCCAGTGCGGATCTTGTTCGCCTTGAAGTGATAGAAAATTGCGCCAGCCATGATGAACCAGATCGCAACAAATCCATAAAGTTCTAGATCGCTGTTATCTAACGAAAAACCGATAATGAGTGAGGAAGAGGCAAGAACTTCGAAGATTCCTACTAATCTCGCTAAACCGTCTGGAAAACCAACATCACGAGTGCCGGAGAGCCCAGCATTGCTGCCACTTGCCTTGGAGAGTCCCGAAATCAGAAAGATGAGGGCTAAGAGCAAGCTAATGACGGTGTGAAGGGTTTCCATAAGGAGAAAAGTTACTACAAAACCAACTCACGCACGATTCGGTCCGCAATTAAGCGTCCGTTTTTACTTAACACCAACTTCTTTTGAGCCCAACTCTCTTCATCCAGATCACCACTTGCTACAAATCTCTCAGCAATGGAAATCTGTGATGCGCTCATTTGGGAATGCGAAATTCCCTCTCGACGTCTTATCTGAAGCAAGATGAATTCATCTGCTTTGTTTTCCAGAGTTAGGTTTTCGCTCTCTTGAATTGGAGATTCACTTTTTGAAACTCGCTCTTGGTAACTCTTGGGGTGCTTGATGTTCCACCATCGTTGGTTGCCTAAATACGAGTGCGCACCGGGTCCCACTCCCCACCAAAAAGAGCCATCCCAGTAAGCAATGTTGTGTTGGCATTCTCCGCCTGGCTTACTCCAATTGCTTAACTCATACCAGCCAAATCCTGCCGCTTCAAAGCTTTCATCAGCATAGAGATACTTCTCTGCAGTTTCATCGTCAGATGGCATCACAAGTTCACCACGGGAAATTTGGGCAGCCAATTTCGTTCCACGTTCGACAATAAGTGAATATGCACTTATGTGGTCGATGGGTAAATCAAGCGCCGCATCAACGCTAGCTTTCCAATCCGCGAAACTCTCACCCGGTACTCCATAAATGAGATCAACGCTGAGATGTTCATATCCCGTTTTCTTAGCCAGCTCCATTGCTTTGACAACATTCTCTGGATTATGCGTGCGATCCAATGTAGCAAGAACATGAGGAACTGCTGATTGCATCCCCATTGAGATTCGAGTTGCACCTGCCGTTCGCATTTCTTCAAGGAATTGTTCGGTCACCGAATCAGGGTTGACTTCAATAGTAATTTCAGCGCTTCGAGAGAGTTCGAAAGTTCGTCCAATAACGTCAATGACGCGAGCAAGTTCTCCGGCTGGCATCAGCGAAGGAGTACCCCCACCAAAGAAAATTGTGGGAACTTCGACCTTTCCTACTTGCTGGGCCGCCATTTCGATCTCGCGAATCGCAGCATCAATGTAATTCGTAGATACGGCAGCAAGATCGGGACCTTGAAGTTCAGCAGGTGTGTACGTATTGAAGTCGCAATAACCGCAGCGCTTTGCGCAATACGGGATATGCACATAGAACGAGAGCCGAGGGCTCACGTTACTTCTTGACCTTTCCACTTTCAGCATCAGCATTCGTGGAGAGAGCGGCGATGAAAGCTTCTTGCGGAACCTCAACTCGTCCCACCATCTTCATGCGCTTCTTTCCCTCTTTTTGTTTTTCCAGGAGTTTGCGCTTTCGAGTGATATCACCGCCATAACACTTTGCAAGAACATCCTTGCGGATCGCGCGAATATTCTCGCGAGCAATGATTTTCGCTCCGATTGCGGCTTGGATTGGAACTTCGAATTGTTGCCGTGGAATCAACTCTCGGAGCTTGGTCGTCATCATGACGCCATAGGCATATGCCTTTTCGCGATGGACTATGGAACTAAATGCATCGACAGTGTCGCCTTGAAGCAAGATATCGACTTTTACGAGATCGCCTTCAGATTCTCCGATTGGTTCATAATCCAATGAGCCATAACCTTTAGTACGGGACTTCAATTGGTCAAAGAAATCAAAGACGATTTCAGCAAGTGGCAAGGTGTAGCGAATCTCTACGCGGTCTTCAGATAAATAGTCCATGCCATTCAAGGTTCCACGTCTTTGTTGGCAAAGCTCCATGATTGTTCCGATGAAATCTGTTGGAGAAAGAATGGTGGCCCGGACGATTGGTTCCAGCACTTTATCTACTTTGCCACTGGGATATTCGCTGGGGTTGGTGACGATTACTTCATCCCCACCTTCTTTGGTTACTCGATACACAACGTTTGGCGCAGTCGAGATGAGAGTCAGATTGAATTCCCGTTCCAGACGTTCGCGGACGATTTCCATGTGAAGCAGGCCAAGGAAACCGCATCGGAATCCGAAACCAAGAGCAGCTGATGTTTCCGGTTCGTAAACCAGAGCAGCATCATTAAGTTGTAACTTATCGAGCGCGTCGCGCAACATCGGATATTCGTCGCCATCGATCGGATACAGACCCGAGAAAACCATAGGTTTGGGATCTTTATATCCCGAGAGCGCATCCTTGGTGGGTTTATGGAATGTAGTGACGGTATCGCCCACGCGGGACAAACGAACATCTTTCACGCCAGTAATGAGATAACCGACTTCACCCACGCCCAAACCTTTACTTGAAACAGGTTCTGGAGAGATAACGCCGATATCTAGAAGTTCATGTTTGACACCAGTTGAGAACATTTGAATCTGTTCACGAGGTGAAAGGTGTCCATCAACGACTCGAACATACGTCACAACACCGCGATAGGTGTCATAAACGGAATCAAAGATAAGTGCTCGAGCAGATGCATTGGGATCACCTTTGGGAGGTGGGATCTGCGCAACGATTTGATCAAGCAGCTCCTCGACCCCATCCCCAGTCTTTCCGGAGACGCGAAGACAATCTTCAGGTTTGCAACCAACGAGCTTTGAAAGTTCAATTGCGAATTTCTCCGGCTGTGCCGCAGGAAGATCAATCTTGTTGAGTACTGGAATGATTGTGAGGTTGTTTTCCATTGCAAGATACAGATTTGCAAGAGTCTGCGCTTCTATTCCTTGCGCGCAATCAACAAGGAGAATCGCTCCTTCGCACGCTGCAAGTGATCGTGAGACTTCATACGTGAAGTCGACGTGACCCGGTGTATCGATCATGTTGAGGATATATTCCTTGCCATCGATTCCCGACTTCCACGGTAAACGGACAGCTTGACTCTTGATCGTGATGCCGCGCTCTCGCTCGATATCCATTCGATCGAGATATTGCGCGCGCATATTTCGTGCTTCGACGACACCTGTTATTCCCAACATTCGATCGGCAAGAGTGGATTTGCCATGATCAATGTGGGCAATGATGCAGAAATTACGAATCTGCTCAGGATTGGTGGCAGCAGGTTGCGGAGCCTTTGCTAACGGAATTGCGGGCATTAGCGCTCGCCTACTTTACGAAGATAGGTGGCTGGATTAACGAACGCCAGCTTTGTGGGCTGACTTTGCCATTGCTGACTTCTTATTTGCAGCTTGGTTGGCATGGATGACGCCTTTGGAAACTGCGACATCGAGTTCACGTGATGCAGCGCTGAGCTCGGTTGCGATCGCCTTGGAATCTCCAGCAGCGAGCGCATCACGGAAGCGACGGATGGCGGTCTTGAAGGATGAGCGAACCGACTTGTTGCGCAGACGCGCCTTGTCATTGGTCTTGATTCGCTTGATCTGAGACTTGATATTTGCCACGAACGTTGTGCCTTCCGGTTTGAGAACTAGTGAAATCGAGCGCCGAAGGGTATCAGCCGAACGTGAGGAGGCTCAAACCGAGCAAAAACCCCGCAAGAAAGCGCTATCTGCCCGAGACTTTCGTGGCAATAGAGACAACGCTTCGTTCAAGAGCGTACAGCGGATCGGCTTCTGCGCCCTTTATTGCGATATCCGCCTTGGAGAGTTCTTGGACCGAGAACGCAATGAGCGCCGGCGACCACTTCGATAATTGCCGACGGGCTTTATCAATCTGCCATGGCGCAAGACCTAGAGAACCGGCGAGTTGGAAGGCGTTTGCATTACGTGGAGCGCCTGACACTTTCGCCAGAGTTCGAATCGATGACGTTAGTGCAGAAACAATCATGACGGGATCGGTTCCCGAATCAAGGGCATTTCGAAGTGCAATGAGAGCTGCGGTGGGATTGCCAGCCAACGTTGCATCAGCAACATCAAAACCGGTCGCTTCAATTCTTCCTTGATAATACTTTGCGATGTCATCCTCATCAATCACATCTTTTCCGGCATTAGTATCAAATGCAATCTGACTACACGCAGCTGCAAGTTCTCGTGTATCACTCCCTGTTGCATCAACAAGTGCTGTGATAGCACTCGATGAAATCTTCCGTCCATGACGAGCAAACTCTTCGCGAACAAATTCTTCTTTATCGGCAGCTTTCTTCATCGGTTCGCATGTGATGATCTCGGGTTTTCTCTTTTTGATTTTCTCGAGTAGGCCCTTACCTTTCACGCCGCCTTTATGGATAAAGATAAGATGAAGATTCGGATCGAGTTGATCAAAGAGCGATTCAATCTCTTCTTGTACTTCGGAGGTGACATCCTGAAGATCTCTTAGAACGAGGACTCTTTTCTCCGCAAAGAGTGAAGGCGCTACAGCCTCTCCGTATCGACCAATTTCAAGACCGGCGCCATCGAGCACTGTACGTTCAAAATCTGTGCGCAGCGCAAGCGCTTCAGCTAGCGCACGATCAGCCAAGACTGATTCACCACCATGTATCAAGAGCATGGGATTTAGCGCCATTGAACTCTCCACCACTCCTTTTTCCACGTTCGAGTGGTGAATATATAGCGGCTAGCGCTCTCATCAAATCTCCACGACACCGAAATAGGCCCATCGTGGTCTGTTCGGAAGACTTGAGCCCCTTCCGCCTTGAGAGAATTGAGTACGCCAAGATTTGGGTGACCGTAGCTGTTTCCCACGCCAACGCTCACTAACGCAATCTCTGGTGAGATCTCTTTCAGGAACCCCGAGTCTTGAAATCGAGAGCCGTGGTGCGGCACCTTCAAAATTTCAACTGAACTCAGATCGTATTCTCGACTCAATAGAGCTTGGACCTCGGGCTCAATATCGCCGGTGATCAAGATCTGTCTGTTGTCCCAGGTAACAAGAGCCACAACACTTCGATTATTTTCAGGTGACCCATCCCCTCCAAGTGATTGAAAACTTCCTTGACCGTCATCGGGCCACAAGATTTGTATTGTGAGATCTCCAATCGAAGCACGAAGTCCCTGTCGAACTTTTGTAGTTTTAAAATCAATCGCATTATCGATAGTGGTACTTCCATTACTCCATATCTGGCCAATATTGAAACTCCGACGCAGTCCCTCTGCGCCGAAGTAGTGATCAGCATGCCCATGTGAAATCACTACAAGTGGCAATTCTTTAATTCCTATGTTTCGAAGGCAATTAAGAAGTAAACGAGAATCGGGGCCGGCATCAAAGAGAATGCCGTTAGAGTCTCCAAGATTAAATACGAGTGCATCGCCTTGTCCCACATCACATTGCACTATTTTCCATTCCTTTCCAGGAAACATGGCTCGAGGCACTACTATGTTCGATATCGCAACAATCATGAAGAGGAAGAGGGCTGTATAAGCCCTGCGGATGAAGAGATAGACGACCAAGAGAAGACCACCGATAAGCAACCAGAAATTCACGCCGAAAGTTGGCGAAGAATCTGACCAACGCGCGACGGTAGTTATCCACTCGGCACAGAAATGGGCTGGCCAGATCAAGGCCTTGCTAACGAGATCCATAGGCATCGTCAATAATGAAAGAAATCCAAGAATTGTGATTGGGGCGACAACGGGCGCGACGAGGACATTAAAGAAGATGCTCAACGTTGAAATCTCTCCTGAGAGGATCAATAAATAGGGAGTACAAGCGATCGTTGCCGCACATGGAACTGCGATCAATTCGGCAATTACACCGGGGAGGAATCGAGTCATCTTCGTAACCAAAAGAGGCGCAAAGAAAATCAATCCACTCGTTGCGAGAACGGAGAGTATGAAGCCTGGATCCTGTGCTTGAAATGGATCAATCAGCACGAGAAGGGAAATTGCTGTGGCGAGTGCCGCAACGGAACTACGTGAATTTCCGCTAGCGCGAGCCACAAGCACTACGCCGGCCATTACTCCAGCCCGAAGAACTGAAGGCGAAGGTCGGACTAAGAGTAAGAAGAGAAAGAGGAAGGCCGACGTCAATATGAGACGTGGTGCGATTCTTGGAATTATTCGACGAGTCATGAAGAATACCAATGAACTTACAATTGCAAAATTCGCGCCACTTACTGCGGTCAGATGAGACAGACCCGCGCGACGCATGCGATCAGAAAAAGTAGAGCTTTGCAAAGATGTATCACCAATTATCATTCCGGGAACAAGCGCTCCCGCATCGTCTCCAAAACGAGAGAGCTGATCGCGAAAATCCACCCGAACTTCTGTCAAAAATCTTGCAACGAAAGATGGTCGTGCGATTATTCGTGCTCGATCCGAAGCGATCAGCGTCGCAGCAACACTTTTCTCCTCTGTACGGATCAATCTGCCTGTTACCTCGAGCTCTTCACCCAAGAAATGAGTTGACCCCATATTCATGAGGATACGAATAGGAACTCGTACATCTCTAACTTCACGTGAGTCGGATATCTGAGATGTTCTAGCTTTGAATGAAATCCTCCCACCATGAAGTCTGGAACCATTCACTTTCATCGCCCTAAGTTTTGGTTCGCTTGTCACGACCGCTCGCACTGTTACCTCAGAACTCTCGCCAATTGACGATGCGACAGCGCTCTGCTGCAAGGTCGCGAAATGTAGGCTGTATATCGCGCCACCAACGAGGACCGAAAAGAGAAGAAAAGTTGAGATAGATAATCGCCGAAATAGCGCATACGCACCAGCAAGAAGCGCTAACCCTTGGCTCCACGTTACGTAGTTAGCAACGATTGCACCACACCACAATCCACAGGCATAACTCAGAAGTCTGAGATCAACGCGCGGTTTACCCGTTACATCATCTACAGAGTTAGTCGTGGGCGCATCTTTTCTAGAGTCTTCGGTCCTACGCCGGGAACCTTAATGAGGTCCTCTAAAGCCATAAATGGTCCATTCTGATTTCTGTAAGAAACGATCCGTGCAGCAATTACAGGTCCAATTCCAATAAGGGAATCGAACTCTGATTTTGTTGCGCGATTGATGTTTATTACACCACTAAATTTTTTCCCAGATTTGGCAGTTGGTGAAGAAGTCTTAGGTACATAGCCAACGTAAATTTGTTCTCCGTCTATCGCCACGCGAGCCAAATTGATATCACTGATATCAACCCCTTTGAGCACTCCGCCCGCCGCTTTTATTGCATCGGCTACACGGGCACCTTGGAGCAATGGGTACACATCGGGCTTTCTTACCTTTCCAGCAACGTGAACCAAGATTGTTGATCGGACTGGCGAGATTGATACGACCGGTCTTGGTGATTCTTGTGCAACAGCGCTCCCCCGAGTTGTGAGAAAGAGAAAGACAGAGAATGCGACCGCCACAAGCGAAACAGCAATGAGACCTCTCTTCTGCTCGATAGTGAAATCTTGAAAGTTTTCTCGTAGATCATGAAGTTTCATAGGGGCATTGAAGTGTGCCAAGACCTTTGCTTCTAAAAAAGGTGTGGCATTGGTGCAAAACTAGAGCGTGTGGAAAGGGAGAACTACACAACGATATTTACGAACTTAGGCGCCTTGGTGATGATCTTCATCGGAGTCTGAGAACCTAATTCGGCTTTCACCGCTTCATCAGCCATTGCCATTGCTTCAAG